>JABDMQ010000341.1 GCA_013001365.1 Flavobacteriaceae bacterium | reverse complement strand
CCTGCTGTTTACACCCCGGCAGGCTTTGGAACTGAAGTAGCTGAAGGAAAAGAAACCAGGGATTTTGATGGAAAGATGTATGTGCTGGAACATGCTTTCAAGGCCGATTTCGCTTTTGTAAAAGCCTGGAAGGGTGATGCCGCAGGTAATTTGATATTCAAGGGTACGGCCAGAAACTTCAACCCGAACATGTGTGGTGCAGCAAAGATAACAGTGGCTGAAGTTGAAGAATTAGTTCCTGTTGGAAGTTTGGACCCAAATCAAATTCATATACCTGGAATTTTCGTACAGCGCATTTTACAGGGTGCACATTATGAAAAGAGAATAGAACAAAGAACCATAAGGCAGAGAAGTTGATCTATGTTAGATAAGAAAGGTATAGCAAAACGTATAGCTAAGGAAGTAAGAGATGGATACTATGTTAATCTTGGTATTGGCATCCCAACCTTAGTGGCGAATTTTGTTAGAGATGATATAGAAGTGGAGTTCCAAAGTGAGAACGGTGTCCTAGGTATGGGTCCTTTCCCATATGAAGGAGAAGAAGATGCAGACATAATCAATGCTGGCAAACAGACGATTACAACATTGCCTGGTGCAAGCTTTTTTGATTCTGCAATGAGCTTTTCGATGATTCGCGGACAGCATGTGGATTTAACGATCCTTGGAGCCATGGAAGTCGCAGAGAACGGAGATATTGCTAACTGGAAGATTCCTGGAAAGATGGTAAAAGGAATGGGAGGTGCCATGGACCTTGTAGCTTCTGCAGAAAACATCATTGTGGCCATGATGCACACCAATAAGAGAGGAGAATCCAAACTTCTAAAAAAATGCACCTTGCCACTAACAGGTGTTGGTTGTGTCAAGAAGATCGTGACCAATCTTGCGGTCTTAGAGGTAACTGAAAATGGATTCAAGCTCCTAGAACGAGCTCCTGGTGTTTCGGTAGATGAAATAAAAAGCGCTACTGAAGGTAACCTGCTCATTGAAGGAAATATTCCGGAAATGCCAATATAAATTCCCTAATTGCATTACGGAAAAATCGTAAAACCTTATTTATTTTGTTAGAAATGTTAAAATTTTACGCATTTCATCGATTTATAGTGCTTTTTAACTGATTAATTAAAAAATTATTTCATCTTCGTACTCCCAAATTAAACGAACCTTTTTTGACCTAAAACTACCAAGACGATTAACTGCTACTTATGGAATCGGCCCCAAATCTACCACGAATTTCCAAATTCCAAAAAAATATCAAGAGTACTCTTCGTGTCACACGAAGTGTTCTTGTTTTAGCCAAGAAAGTTTTTATGCTATAACCCTTTTGGGATGGCATCTATTAATTTTTTTGTGTATTCCTTTTCAGGATGCGAATATATCTTGTCCGCTTCGCCGCTTTCCTCGATTTTACCTTGATGCATCACTAGAAGTTGATCAGCCATGTATTTAACCACTGCTAGGTCATGAGATATGAATATATAAGTGAATCCAAATTTTTCTTTCAATTCATTTAAAAGATTCAAGACCTGTGCCTGTACTGAAATATCCAGAGCAGATACAGATTCGTCACATACAATTAATTTAGGATTAAGTGCAATGGTCCTGGCAATGCCAATACGCTGTCTTTGACCTCCGGAAAACTCATGAGGGTACCTATCGTAATGTTCTGGTTGCAATCCAACCCTATTTAATAACTCAATAACCTGCGACTTTCTTTTTTTATCGTTGCCATATAATTTGTGAACTTTCATCGGCTCCAAAATGGCATTACCTATTGAAATTCTCGGGTTTAATGAAGCATAGGGATCTTGAAAGATAATTTGTATTTCTTTACGCAGGGCTCTGAGCTCCTTTCCTTTAAGGCTTGTTACATCCTTTCCACGATACAGTATTATTCCAGCGGTAGACCTATCCAGTTGCAAAATAGCATTACCTAATGTTGATTTGCCACAGCCAGACTCACCAACCAAGCCTAGGGTTTCACCTTCATAGATCTTGAAACTTACCTGATTCACTGCTTTAAATGAATTTGGAGAACTAAACCATCCTGACTTTGTAAAATATTCTTTTTCAAGATTGACCACTTCTAACAAAGCTTCCTGGGCATAAAGTTTTTTGTGACGTCCTTTACGTTCGGCATCTGTTATTATTTCTTTCGACGACGTCTTGTTCAAGAAATCACTTACGGTTGGTAACTTCTTCAATCGACCTTTTAAAGGTGGTCTTGATTTGATCAACGCTTGGGTGTAAATATGCTTTGGCGACCTGAAAATCTGTTCTGTGGAACCTTGTTCAACTATTTTACCATCGGACATAACTAAAATCCTATCAGCTATTCCGGAGACCAAAGAAAGGTCGTGTGTTATGAAAATAATGCTCATTTTGGTTTCTACCTGTAACTCCTTGAGCAAGGTTATGATCTCATTTTGTACCGTTACATCAAGAGCAGTTGTAGGCTCATCTGCAATGAGTATTTTAGGCTTACAAGCAATTGCCATTGCAATCATGACACGTTGCATTTGTCCGCCACTGATCTCGTGAGGATAAGAAGAATACACTCGGTTTGGATCTGGAAGTTTGACTTTCTCAAACAACGAGAGTGTTTCATTTTTTACCTGTGTTGATGACAAAGATGTATGCTCCTGTAATATTTCAGAAACCTGTTTACCACAAGTCATGGATGGGTTCAAGGAACTCATAGGCTCTTGGAATATCATACTGATCCTTTTGCCACGAATGTTTTCAAGTTGCTTTTCTGAAAGATAGGTTAAATCCTGTTCCTGAAAAAGAACGCTTCCACTAGTGATCTTTGCAATTTGCTTTGGAAGCAATCCAAGAATTGCCATAGTGGATACTGATTTTCCAGAACCAGATTCGCCAACAACGCCAAGAATCTCATTTTCATGAAGATCGAACGAGATTCCCTTTATCACCTCATTGTCCTTACCATCAGAATTAAAGGTAATTGAAAGGTCCTTGACCGAAAGTATAGGAGTTTGATTCATATTATAGAATTAGGCGTATATCCTAAAAAGCTAAAAGATAATCATATATGCTTGATTTCCTCATTTGTTAGTAAGTCGTCACCTCGAAGTCTTAATAAGATTTGCGCAACGGTTATGGTGTCTCGCTCGCAATAAGCAACTATTCGATCTAAGTTGTTTTCTTCATAGTAAACACTATAAACCTCGCTGCCGTCAATATCATCTTTAGGAGAAGGAATACCTAGAACATTTGCCATTAATTTAAGCGACGTATAGTTCTTGTAATCCCCGAATTTCCATAGCTCCAGAGTATCCAGATGAGGTACTTCCCAGGGCTTCTTTCCAAAGAGGTTCAATTTATAAGGTAATTCGATCCTATTGATGATCATCCGCCTAGCGATATAAGGAAAATCGAATTCCTTACCATTATGTGCGCAAAGCAAATGCTTCGCTTGAGCGAAATGCGATATCAGTAGATTCTTGAAATCCTTTAAGACCTTATTTTCATCGCCAAAAAAAGAGGTGACCCTTAATGTTCTTTTATCATTTTCTATATTGAAATATCCGACAGAAATACAGATGATCTTGCCGAATTCTGCCCAAATACCAGCACGTGGATAGAACTCTTCAGCGGTATACTCATCCTTTCTTTGATATAGGGATTTCGCCTCCCATAATTCTTGTTTCTCTTTAGGCAGTTGCGAAAAGTGTTGGCTTTCAGGTACGGTCTCTATATCCAAGAACAGGATATTTTCAAGATTCAATTTAGAGATCATAACGCTAACATTTTATAGGCCTCTTCAATGTAAATTGAAATATCCTCAGTGAATTTACCTATGCCTGCATCTGGCGATTTTTGATGACCTAACCTCACAATGATCACATTGTCATCAGGCTGTACGATGACATATTGACCTAGATGTCCACGCATCATGAAGAATTGCTTGCCAAGCTGTTCCTTTAACCAAAAACCATAACCGTATTGTGGACTTTCAGGGAATCTTGGCCTCAATGACTTGGCAACGAATGCAGAGTCCAGTAGTTGTTGACCATACCATTTTCCGTGGTCTTTATAAAGCTTGCCAAAACGAGCAAAATCCCTTGCATTACTCGCAATACAGCAATATGCCTTAACGAGGTCGTGTTCCTTGCTATCTAGCTGCCAAAGTGTTGGGTTTTCCGACCCTAATGGCTTCCAGAAACTTTCTGTGAGGTATTCATATAGTTTTTTACCAGTTGCTTTCTCGATTACCATGGCAAGCATTTGTGTATCGCCGCTTGCATACTTGAATTTCTGGCCAGGCTCATCGATAACTTCCAGTCCAAGCATGACTTTTTCAAGATCGTCGTCGAAGTAAGCTCGAGTGGTTATCGATAAAGGTGAATAGTAAGCTTCATCCCAATTGGTCCCAGAGGCCATGCTAGACAGGTCGCCTACAGTCAATTTCGCCGCCTTGCCTTCACAGAACTTGGGCAAGAAATCGCAAACCGGTTGGTCCAAGCTTTTAATATGACCTTCCATAATCGCTTTACCCATAAGGCCAGAGACATAACTTTTAGCAATGGAAAACGAATTTGATTGAGAATCAGGTCCAAAACCATCATAATAATTTTCGAACCAAATACTATCATTCTTGATTATCAAGTATGCTACCGTGCCATATTCGGAGTTTGTCTTTTTTAAGGCATCTGTTTCTTGAGCAATATTGTAATCAACATGATTAGGCCAGGATTGTGAGGTTCCATTGCTGATAACTTGATTGTCAAATCTCTTGTAGTCATCAAGGAAGGCTGTTGTATAGCCCCTCATATATATAGTTCGCACTGCTTTAATAAGATAATCAGTATCTGTAATATACAATATGGCTATGGTAAGGCCCAATAAGATCAACAACCATTTAACAGGCTTCTTAACGTATTTCATGAGGTGTGATAAAAATGAAGATAAATATAGATCAAAATAATGATTGTTGCTTTACTGGGCTTTCATGTTCCAGCAGCCATTTTTTTCTATGCAATCCTCCAGCATATCCCGTTAGAGACCCATCACTTCCTATAACACGATGGCAAGGCACCACGATCCATAACGGATTCTTGCCATTGGCATTGGCCACAGCGCGAATGGCTTTTACATCACCAAGTTGTTTTGAAAGCTCGAGATAGGTGGTTGTTTTACCATATGGGATTTCGAGTAAAGCGCTCCAGACTTTTTTTTGGAAATCAGTACCTCTTGGATTCATCTTAAAAGTAAACTCTTCCCTTCCTTCATTGAAGTATTCCATTAATTGAACAGCACATTCCTCAAGTTCTTCTGGAATAATATCAGTTGGTGTTAAATCTTCATCTAGCACGCTGATAGCCAAGATACCATCATTATCTCCTTCAACAAGTGTATTGCCCAGTGGGGTATTTATTATCGCTGTTTTCATAGAGAGATAGTATTTACATCAAAAATTATTAAAAAATCATGCATTTCATCGATAAAAGGTCAGATAAATTGGACAAAATTCAATTTTTATATAAGTTCGTATTCCCGAATCATAAAGCTATTAGTATGAAGTCCCTACTTATTTTAACTGCATTTGCGCTATCTTCCTTTGCCGTTTTCAGTCCGTCCCATAATTTCAAGATTGAAAGCAATAACTTGATTTGGCAAAAGGTATATGATAGTGATCAAACTGTTCATGAACTCTACGAATCTCTTCGTTCTCATGGAAATTACGAAAAAATATACATTGTAAGAGAAGAAATTATCTTCATATTCAATTTTGATAGTAACAACGAATTAGGAGCACACGGCTATCGACGCGGAAGCTATCCTAGTTATCTTAAACCTGGAGGAAAGTATACAGGTTATCTCCAAAAAAAGAATGATCGTTATCGAGTTACGATTACTGGAGTGAATTTTAATTGGAATGGCGACCTAGTGGAAAATATTGATGATGCGACACTTAAAAAAGGCGAACTACGAGACAATACAAGAACCAAGAAAGTAATACAGTTATTTGATAGATTCTTCAACAGCAAATTCAGTTTGATCAAAGATACCAATGACAACAATTGGTAAAACTTTATTTGTTCTTGATTAATAGCAGGAAAACCCGATCTTGAAGATCGGGTTTTTCAATTTTATTCTTCAGGCTTTTTTTCTTCTAATAAACCAAGTCGTTCTGCACGGGATTCCCAGCTTTTGCGCGCAAGCAATTGCAAGTCTGCAACATTATCACTTTCATCCATGATCTCAAGACCGAGAAGAGTTTCTATGACATCTTCCATAGTTACCAATCCACTAACAGAGCCATATTCATCGACGACAAGGGCCATATGATTTCTATTGGCAACAAGCTGCTCGAAGAGTTGTGGGATAGGTAAGTTGCGATTAACGATAATAATATCTCGCTTTACATCAGCCAATTTTTTATTGCCATTCTCATTGGCCATTTCTTTATAAACCTCATCTTTAAGTACAAGGCCGGTAATGTTATCAATCGAATCACTGAATATAGGAATCCTAGAGAACCTCAAGTTCTGGTTGGCAGCAAAAAATTCTTCAACGGTCATGTTTTCATCCTCCATTTTCATAACTGTTCTAGGCGTCATGATATCCTTGGCCATGACATCCTTGAAGGTCAATAAGTTCTTAATGACCTTGCTTTCTGACTCTTCAAATACACCTTTTTCATGGGCAATGTCGGTCATGGCATGAAAATCCTCTCGACTCAGCACACTACCATGATGACCATCCCCACCAATTAGTCTTGTTGTTAACTGCATGAGCCATAACAACCCAGTATATTTAAGAGGGAATATCAGTACCTTAAGAGACTTGGATGTAAAGTTTGCCAGCGCTTTCCAGTATGTGGCACCAATGGTCTTTGGAATGATCTCAGAAAGTACCAAGATCAATATGGTCATGACAGCTGAGACGATAAATATAGAATTATCCCCATTGCCAAATACTTTTTCTGCTTGAACACCTACCAAGATAGCTCCCACCGTATGAGCGATTGTATTCAAGGTGAGAATAGCGATCAACGGTCTGTCGACATCACTTTTCAGTGATTTCAGATCTTTTGCATAGCCTTTACCTTCATTCAGTTTTACGTTTATGAAAGTTGGCGTGACGCTTAAAAGTACTGCCTCCAGTATTGAACATAAAAACGAAAAAAATATGGAGATAACAGCGTAGAAAATGAGTAAACCCATGAACCAATTTAGTTTACTCCAAAACTACGAAATTAACTTAACAACAAGCTCGCCGTTTCACCTTATAAATTCATGTTCAATTCTAGTCATTCTGCTTTATGGAAAGATGATTCTCGGATTTCAGTAATTCTACTGTCTTGGTTGAGGCAGCTGTTACCGATAAAGGGAGAACAAGAATGACACCAATAACTGGTATGAGCAGGAATAGCATGAACACAATGCCATTTCCTATGGCAATGCCTTTATGACTGCTAACAAAATCAATGC
The DNA here is from genome assembly GCA_013001365.1 of Flavobacteriaceae bacterium. Taxonomy (GTDB): domain Bacteria; phylum Bacteroidota; class Bacteroidia; order Flavobacteriales; family Flavobacteriaceae; genus JABABD01. The sequence continues at coordinate 1,027 of JABDMQ010000341.1, read as the reverse complement.
TTTCGCGATACTTAAAATGACGCTCAAGAGTATAGTCCATATTTCCGAAACCCGCATAATAGGCCTGGACAAGGAATAGAAGGATAGTAGAAAGAAACCCTATTAATGGAATAAAACTGATCAACAATATAGGGATGGTCAGCAGCAACTCTTTGGCCAGATTACGAACATTTATACGTATGCCTCGCCAAAGCTGTTCCTGGAAGGTAGTTTCTCTATGAATATGTTGCTCCTTCGGGTCTATGCCAGTATAATGCTGTTCGATTCTTTCTGAAACAGGGTTCATGAATGGTGCAGATAGTGCCATTATAATATGCTTATAAAGAATCAGGCCAATGGCAATTATGGTAATTCCGCCGATAACCTCACTTATGGTTGTAAAGGTTTCCTTTCCCCATTCCCAAATCCATATCCTGGAAATAAATGCACCAAGATCATCAGATAGGCCATAAGCCAATAACCCTATTCCAAAAGCAGTTAGAACACTTATTAAAATTGGAATGCCGAAATATTTCCAAAGGCCTAGTTTAGATATCAGTCCAAATGTCCCTGCATATGCTTTTATCCCCTTAATTATATTATGCAGCATTTCTTGTTAATGATATATTCTTATATGGAAATATAAATTTACGATGTATTTCCATATTAGAAAGAAAGTGCCTTTGTTTTTCGCATGTATTGTGACCTATTAGTTTTATTTTTGCCTAATGTCTAAAATCGCTGCATCAGAGCTCGGAACAGAACCAATAGGCAAGCTTTTGATAAAGCAAGCTGTACCTGCCTCCATAGGCATTTTGGTAATGTCTCTCAATATATTGATAGATACCATTTTTGTTGGTAATTGGATAGGCTCCATTGCCATTGCAGCAATCAATGTTGTACTACCTGTATCTTTTTTTATAGCAGCTTTAGGAATGGCAATTGGTGTTGGTGGGTCATCGATAATTTCACGTGCTCTTGGAGCTGAACAAAAGGAAAAGGCCTTAAAGACCTTTGGCAACCAGCTGACATTGACCTTGCTGTTCAC
>JABDMQ010000340.1 GCA_013001365.1 Flavobacteriaceae bacterium | reverse complement strand
TATAATCTCCCTTAATATTAAGATTGAGTTCATACTTTCCATCATCATTGCTTGTAGTACCAAGGTAAGTGCCTTCGATGTAAATATTAACAAATGGTAGGGCAGTGCCGTTTGCGTCTTCAACCTTCCCCATTACCTGTGACATCAACGTGGTCGACCACAGCAAAAGGAAAAACATTAATAGTGGGTTAATTCGCATAAAAGGTAGCCTGGTTAATGAGTTAACTTGATTACGTTAAGTCTTTCTAATGTCGCTTCAAACATATAGTTAATAGGATTTAAATTTGATTTAGCAGTATTGAATCAATTGAAGCTTTTCTTTATACGGTCGAGATTCTTCTTATTGTCTCGATCCTTGATGGTCTCTCTTTTGTCATATAGCTTCTTCCCTTTGGCCAAGAAAATCTCTAGTTTAGCAAATCCTTTATCATTAATGAACAATCGCAAAGGCACAATGGTCAACCCCGTGTTCTTTACCTCTTTCTCAAGTTTCTTTAATTCTCGCTTATTCAAAAGCAACTTACGTTCGCCACGAGGTCGGTGGTTATAATGCGATCCATGCATGTATTCTTCGATATACATGTTGATAACGAACAATTCTCCTTTATCATTGAATTCACAGAAGCTCTCTGATATCGAGGCTTTACCATTTCTAATTGATTTGATCTCGGTGCCCGTTAAAACGATTCCAGCAATGTATTTATCGAGTAATTCATACTCGAATTTTGCCTTCTTGTTCTTTATGTTAATGTTTTTTATCACTGTGGCCAAAGGTAGTTACTTACAATAAAGGACACAAGCATAGTATATTTATGATTTCATTTAAAGATGGCAATGGGCTTTTTTCTATTTTTATAATTTAGAATAAAACAATGAGAAATATTATAATCTTAGTTTTATCCACTTTAATAATATCCTGTAATAACAAGGATTCCTTAAGCGCAGAGGAAATTGTAGATAGAGCAATTCTTGAGGCAGGTGGTGATCGGATAAGGAAGTCTAAAATTGAATTTGATTTTCGGGATATGACCTATTGTGCAGTCAGGGGCAAGAACGAATTCAAGCTCGAGCGTATGAGCATTAAGGATTCTATGGCAACAATAGATATTCTTTCAAACACATACTTCCTTAGAATAATAAATGACAAAGACATTGAGCTTGCTGATAGTATCAAGCTTAAATATTCCAACTCGGTAAATTCAGTGCATTACTTTTCAGTTTTGCCATATGGGTTAAATGATGGGGCTGCCAAAAAGCGATTATTAGGAGAAACTAAGATTAAGGATAACAGGTATTATAAGATCGAGGTCACTTTCGAGGAGGAAGGTGGAGGAACAGATTTCGATGACATATTTGTGTATTGGGTGAACCCAAAAGATTTTCATGTTGATTATTTAGCATATGAATTCCATGTTGATGGCGGTGGAGTTCGCTTCAGGGAAGCAAAGAACAAAAGAAGGATCAATGGAGTGCTCTTTATGGATTATAATAATTATAAGCCTTTAGACAAAGATGTCAGTGTGTATGACCTCGATGGTCTTTTTGAGGGTTCTCGACTTGAATTGTTGTCTAGTATTGAGCTAAAGAATATAATCGTGGAAGAATGCATCAGCTGTTAGCCATTGTTCTTTCGAAGCTCGTCTATATACCTTTTTTGGGTTTTATATTCCCTTAATGCTTTTTTGCGCATTCTCTTCATTTCCTTGTCTGATGGCCGATTGACCCAGTGAAGAACAACCGTTCGTTTATTGAGCTCTGTGTCAGTTGCAATGATCTTATCAAAATTAAGTTTCACTTTATAATCCTGGAACTCCATTAACTTGCCATTAGGGCTAGTAATCGAGAAATTACCTTGCTCGTCAGTATCAATGAATTGCACAGGGTTTTTATACATATCTTGAAATTCCAATCGCACTGGCTGATTCTTGCAACATGAAAGGTCCACATTACCCTCTAACAGCACCATTGCCTTTCCATCTTCATCAAATCCGTATTTTAGGAAGTCGACAGAAAGCTTTAGGCCAAAGATATTATCTACATCTTCAGGTTGAAATTTGATAGGAGCGCTATACATTTCAGGTAGCTGACCACTTCGAGGAGTGATAGAGGTTGAAACGTAGTTGAAACTTTTCTCTAAAGGTATCCAATCAGCTGGATCCTGGAAATCTGGATAGTTTTGTGCGAATAATACAGTACTGAATAATACTGTTACACCAAAAAGCAACTTATTCATTTTGAACATTTTATTAATCCCATTAGAATTATAAATATATAAATTCAATTAAGCCTTTACAATTTTGATGCCATAAAAAAAAGCGAACATTCCTGTTCGCCTTCAAATAATTGATTAATAGCTCTAATTAATTATTAGGAATTGTTTTATCAACAATGGATTTTTCTTGTGCCTGTCCAGGTTCTGAGCCTAAAGGTCGCTTTATTTTTCTGAGTTCGGCAAATCTTATATCTGCATTTTGGTCGAAGGTCTTGATCTTTGCAAAATTAAACTTCACCTTGTTGCCCTTTAGTTCAAACATGTTGCCGCTAATACTCTTTATCTTGAAATTGCCTTCAGCATCGCTCATTGCTTTCTGGATTAATTTATCATTCTCGTCATAGAATTCAAGAACGATATCTCCATTAAAACAGCATGAAAGATCTATCTTTCCTTTAAGGTAAATCATTCGTCTACCTCTTTTGTCAACATTTGATGACATTTGAACGATATCTATAATTACATCTGATATCTCTGGTTTAGCAATAGCCTCAAAATATACCGGTAGAGTGTAATCTGTTGGCCTACCTAATTTGTCTTTAAGTATAAATGGTGTATCAGGAATACCGAGGTCTACCACAACTTCATTAGGAGGAGTTTGTAAATTGAACCAAATGTCATTTTGAGTAGTGTTCTGGGCGATTGTTAAGGTCGTGAACATACCAATAGCAAAGTACAGTAGCTTTTTCATTATAGTAAATTTTAGAGGGCTTATTTACCTCAAAGCTATACATATCAAGTCTCGTGCCAAGAAAATATTGGTGAATAGCAAAAATACTCGCTTATTAGTACGAATCTGCAGATAAATCAGATGAACAACTACTTAATCCACCACGATCAAGCTACTTGTAGCTAAATCATTTGCCACAGTAACGATATAAAGATTAGAGTTGTTATTATCAGCAATTTGAGGGTAGGTTTCCTTACCAATTATTGCGTTCACGAATTGCGGCGTCGTATTGCTATGACCAACAATAAGTAAGCGCTTACCGCTATTCTGCTTCAAGAATGCTTCAAGGTTCAAGGTGTTGATGTCGTATTTGTATAGAGGTAAATCTTTAGCTCTTGCTAGGGGATATGCCGTCTGTTTGGTCCTATTGAAATCTGTAGTATAAATAGCATCAAATTGTATTTGGCCTAACACATCGCGCCATTTTATGGCTCGTTCATGTCCAGCCGTTGTCAAGTCAGGATTCTTGTTAAGAGGATTCGAACGATCCTTTTCTGCATGTCTAATTAAATAGAAGGTAGAAACTTCGGTCTCTGTGCTAACTGTAACTTCTTGAGGGGATTGTGCGAATAACGAAGTGCTAATGAACAAAAGGGCAATCAGGATTAAGGTAATTCTTTTCATAATTAATGTGATTTTCACAAACAAGATAACAATTATTGAAGTAAAATCAAGACAGATGCCGCTGTTGGATAAATTAATTATATTCACGAATATTTTAAACTAATCACCAACATCTCATGATTATCCGAAAACTAAATCATCTTTGCTTTCAGATTCCATTAACTTTTCTCCTCACGTTTAATTTTAGTTGTGATAAGGCTGATTTTGACCATACCTCTGAAATTAATCTTAATCCTTACAATATTGCTCCATTAACGGCATTGGTCAAGGTGGAAGCTTCCGTTCCATGTACTGCAAGTATTGAGGTTTTGGGAATTTCACCAGTAAAACAAGACTTTAGTAAAAATGCCAAAAATCTGGAAATACCAATTGTAGGGTTATATCCAGATACAGAAAACAAAGTGGTCTTAACCTTGACTTCTGAAAAAGGTAAGGTTATAGACACTTTGATAATAAAAACTGGACCTCTTCCAAACAGTTTGCCAAATATAGTTGTGAATACGTTGAATAGAAATGATATGAAAGAAGGTTTTCATGGCTGTGATACGCATTTCGCAAACCACGGTAAATTTCATTCAATGCCAATAATATTCGATGATCAAGGAATTATTCGTTGGTATCTTGACCTAGGCTTCAATGGCAAGATGGTAAGTCCGTTCCAAAGATTAAAGGATGGGACGCTGCTAATGGTGGATAGAGATGATGTTTTTGAATTCGATATGTTAGGGAAACTTTTGAAAAAAACCAATATAGGTAGCAATTATGGTATGCACCATGATGTTTTGGAGTTGCCCAATGGAGATTTGTTGATTTGCATTGGCAAACGAAATCAAAAAATAAATCTTGGTGGCGAGATAATAAATTCAGACAGTGATTTCATGATGCATTATGATCGAAAAAATGGTAAGATCGTCAAAGAGTGGGATTTGGCCAAGCACTTGGATGTAAATAGAAACGATATGAACTTTTTTAAAGGAGGTGATTGGTTACATATGAACGCACTTGAGTTCGACGAACGTGATAGTACAATTATCGTTTCAGCGCGAAATCAAGGATTGATCAAGGTGACATGGGATGATAAACTAAAGTGGATAATGGCACCGAAACAGAATTGGGGCAGGTCGGGTCGTTTTGGCAATGGATATGATACGCGTCCATATTTGTTGACTGCAGTAAACAAAAAAGGCAATGCCTATAATGACGCGATTCAAAATGGAATTCAAAGTGCAGAGGACTTCGATTTTCCTTGGGCACCACATGCACCAGAGCTTTTACCTAATGGCAATATCATTGCGTTTGATAACGGTGCTTACCGAAATTTCAATAATGACAATAACTATTCAAGAGGTGCTGAATATAAAGTCGATGAAGAAAATATGACCGTTACCCAGATTTGGGAATATGGGAAGAATCTAAAAGAAGCGTTTTTCTCAACAATCATCAGTGATGTAGATTTCCATCCGGGAACAAATAATATTTTAATTACCTCAGGGTTCCTTTACCCAGCTACTAATCATTCTGCCAAAATAGTAGAGGTAGATTATGAAACTGGCAAGGAGACCTTCGAAGCAACATTATTTTTCAAGAACTTAGGCAGTGACGGTAAACCAGGTTGGGGGCAAAAAGATATCTTGTACAGGTCTGAACGAATGGATTTGAAGTATTGAAAAGAAAAAGCAACGCTTGCTTCCGAAGAAACTCACGTTGCTTTTCAACTAACCAACCAATTAGAAGACTATTTATATTCTTAAATGTTACAGTTTATAGCTCTTCTGTGACCAAATCCCCTTGATTCCTGAAGACTAATTTATCATCGAATGCGTCAAGCAATATGATGCTATCTGTCGTTATTTTGCCTGATAGGATTTCCTTGCTCAGCTCATTCAAAACCTCTTTTTGTATCACTCGTTTCACAGGTCTTGCTCCATATTCTGGATTGAATCCTTTCTCGGCCAAATAAACTACGGCTTCTTCCGTCGCATCGAAGGTTATTCCCTGCTGGGCAATCATTTTCGTAACGTTCTTGAGTTGTAGTCCAACAATGTCCTTGATGTTCTCTTTGTTTAGAGGAGTGAACATGATCGTATCATCGATTCTATTCAGGAATTCTGGACGTACATTTTGTTTCAATAGTGCTAAGACATCTACCTTGGCTGCTTCTATTGCCGAGTAAATATCCTTCGAGTCCTCAAAACGTTCTTGTATAATATGGCTTCCCATATTACTTGTCATGATAATGATCGTGTTCTTGAAATCTGCAACACGTCCTTTATTGTCCGTTAGGCGACCTTCATCCAGAACCTGCAAAAGAATATTGAAAGTGTCAGGATGCGCCTTTTCGATTTCATCCAACAACACGACCGAATATGGCTTTCTCCTTACAGCTTCGGTCAATTGTCCGCCTTCATCGTAACCTACATAGCCTGGAGGTGCACCAACCAATCGACTCACTGCATGACGTTCTTGATATTCACTCATGTCTATTCGGGTCATGGCATTTTCATCATCGAACAAGTATTCTGCCAATGCTTTTGCCAATTCTGTTTTACCAACACCAGTTGTTCCTAGAAACAAGAATGTTCCAATCGGTTTTTGAGGATTCTGCAATCCTGCCCTTGATCGTCTTACAGCGTCACTAACAGCAATAATAGCTTCGTCTTGACCAACAACACGTTTATGAAGTTCGTCTTCAAGCTTCAATAATTTAGAACGTTCACTTTGTACCATTTTGGTTACAGGGATTCCTGTCCATTTCGCGACGACCTCCGCAATATCTTCATAGGTAACCTCTTCTTTGATCAGAGATGGACCTTCTTGATTTTCTTGTAAGTCTTTTTGAAGCGTTTCCAAATCTTCTTGGGCTTCTTTCATCTTGCCATACCTAATTTCGGCTACCTTGCCATAATCACCTTCCCGTTCGGCCTTTTCGGCTTCCAGTTTGAGGTTTTCTATTTCTAGTTTTGTATTCTGGATATTATCGACAACCTCTTTTTCACTCTTCCATTTTGCATTGACTTCGTTGCGCTCTTCCTTCAAGTTAGCCAATTCAGAGCTCAATGATTTAAGCTTCGATTCGTCTTTCTCTCGCTTAATGGCCTCAATCTCGATTTCCAGTTGCATGATCTTTCTATCAAGCACATCAAGTTCTTCAGGTTTGGAATTGATTTCCATTCGAAGTTTAGATGCCGCTTCATCCATTAGGTCAATGGCCTTATCTGGCAAGAATCGATTAGTTATGTAACGCTGGGATAATTCTACGGCACCAATAATAGCATCGTCCTTGATCCTTACCTTGTGATGTGTTTCGTATTTTTCCTTGATGCCTCGAAGTATGGAAATGGCACTTTCTGTATCTGGCTCGTCTACCATTACCTTTTGGAATCTTCGTTCGAGTGCCTTGTCTTTCTCGAAATATTTTTGGTATTCGTCGAGGGTAGTGGCGCCAATGGCTCTCAATTCACCTCTTGCTAATGCTGGTTTCAAGATATTTGCGGCATCCATTGCGCCTTGTCCTCCTCCTGCACCAACCAAGGTGTGTATCTCATCAATGAACAACACAATGTCACCATCGCTTGTTGTTACTTCCTTGATGACCGCTTTAAGTCGTTCTTCAAATTCGCCCTTGAATTTAGCTCCGGCGATCAAGGCACCCATATCCAACGCAAAGATCTTCTTGTCTCTTAGGTTTTCTGGTATATCGCCATCTATTATTCGATGAGCCAATCCCTCAGCTATAGCAGTCTTACCTGTTCCAGGTTCGCCGACCAGGATTGGATTGTTTTTTGTTCTTCGAGATAATATCTGAAGTATCCTTCGTATTTCTTCATCACGACCAATAACTGGGTCTAATTTGCCATCGCTGGCCAATTGGTTCAAATTCTTGGCGTATTTATTCAAGGAGTTATAGGTTTCTTCCTGACTTTGTGAGGTTACTCTATCTCCTTTACGTAATTCTTCAATGGCCGATTTTAATCCTTTTTCAGTGACCCCTTGGTCTTTTAACATTTGTGCGACCTTGCTCTTGGACTTGAATATGCCTAATAACAAATGTTCTATTGAAACATATTCATCTTTCATCTTCTTGGCAATAATGGACGCTTCATTCAATGCTGTTCCAGCATCGCGCGATAACATTATGTCGGTACCAGAAACCTTTGAATAGCTTTCTAGTTGCTTGTCCAATGTTTGTTCGAGCAATTGGAGGTTGACATTAAGTTTCTTGAGAATGAATGGTAAAACATTCTCATCAACATTAAAAATGGCTTTCATGATGTGCTCATTTTCGATCTGTTGATGGCCAAAGCTTTGTGCAAGCTGATGGGCCTGCTGTATGGCTTCTTGAGATTTGATGGTATAATCGTTTAAGTTCATAGGTTCAATTTTTTAATCAATATGACTTCATTCAAGAATCTTACCAATATGAAAGGCGCGACAAAATGTCCTTTAAACAAGGAGTTTATATGACTTTTTGACTGTTTTATAAGAAAATTGGTTTTGATGTTTATTACGTTATTGTATAGGTAAAATATGGGTGGATTGTTCGTTATTGGAAATCGAAGTGCCTATTTTTGAGGAATTAGAAAAACAAACATATTGCTATGCGTTATTTAATTGCTCTCTTACTCCTTGTTACTTCTTGGCCTCAATTTATGTTGGCACAATCCTTTGAAGAGAATTTTGAAGGAACACCAGTCATATCAACTTGGTATGGAGATAATTGTGCAATTAATGCCAGCCTTAGCAATCCAGAACAAAATGGCATCAACCTATCCAATACAGTGATGAGCTATCATGATACAGGTGGGCAATATGCAAATGCGCGGTTCGATGTTACAAGTAATTTCGATTTGATGCAATACAGTGCCTTTTCCTTGAAGGTATTTGTGCCGTCTTCTGGAATTACAGGAAGTTCTCCCAATCAGATTTCACTAAAACTCCAGGATGGTAATTTGGCTGAACCTTGGATAACTCAAAGTGAGATCATAAAACCTATTACTCTCGATTCTTGGCAAGAAGTAACGTTCGACTTTGCTACAGATTCATACATCAACTTAGACGGAGGATCACCTGCTCCTGTGCAACGCACGGATTTCAACCGGGTTGTGATTCAATTGAATGGAGAAAACAACAATGATCATGTATTTGCCTATCTAGACGACATTTTTTATGGTGAATTGGAATCTAATGAACCTGTATTTGATAATTTGGTTTGGTCTGATGAATTTGATGGCAGTGGTGCAATCAACACCTCGAAATGGTTTCATCAAACACAATTGCCTAACGGTGGAAGCTGGTATAATGGCGAGATCCAGCATTATACAAATCGTGTTGACAATTCTTTTTTAAGCAATGGCAATTTGAGTATCCTTGCCAAGAAAGAGACGTTTTCCGATCAAGGTTACAGCAAGGATTATACTTCTGCACGATTGAACTCTAAATTTGCCTTTACTTACGGCCGGATAGAGATCAAGGCGAAATTACCAACAGGAGTAGGAACTTGGCCAGCAATCTGGATGCTAGGCAAGAACATTACCGAGCCTGGTGCCTATTGGTACAACGAAGGTTATGGTACTACAGGGTGGCCAGCATGTGGCGAGATTGACATTATGGAGCATTGGGGCAATAATCAGAATTATGTGCAAAGTGCCATGCATACGCCTTCAAGTTTTGGTGGAACTGAGAACAAAGGCGGGCAAGTGATACCCACAGCGTCAACTGAATTTCACATTTATGAATTGATTTGGACCTCTGAAAAAATGACATTCAGTGTTGATGGAACGGTTCATTACACCTATAACCCTGAAGTAAAAGATGCCAACACATGGCCATTCGATGCTGAACAATACTTGCTTTTGAATATTGCTATTGAACCCACTATTGACCCTGGTTTTACTCAGAGCGCCATGGAAATAGATTACGTAAGGGTTTATCAAGAAAGTGTTTTAAGCAATAATTCTGAAATTGCGCAGTTAGAGGATAAATTATATCCAAACCCAGTAAGAGATTCGTTGCAGTTAAAAGTTTTCAATAGTGATAACAGAGTAGTCCATTATAAGATTCTTGATATTAACGGCCGACTTATCTCGAATAAACATCAAAGACTAAATGACCAGCAGCTTACGATTAATGTAGATTTTTTGAAACAGGGTGTTTACTTCTTGAAATTAGAAAATGACGAGGACCAAATTTCAACCCATAAATTCATTAAACGATAAGGACTGTAAGGTCTCGAGTTAATTACGACCATTTTCTCATGGGTATTTTAAACAAGTTTATAAAAGGAAGTTCAAAACCAAAGGAAGAAAAGCAATTACCTTGGATTCCTCTTACAAATACACAGCAACTAGAAGAGATTGAAACTAAGAGTAAGACCAAGACTCAAATTATTTTCAAGCATTCGACACGTTGCGGAATCAGCCGTATGGTGCTAAATCAATTTGTTGATGCCTATGACCATTCAGACAAAGAAATAGATCTTTATTATTTGGATTTATTGAATCATCGGGATGTATCTAATGAGGTTGGTTATAAGTTTCAATTGATCCATGAATCTCCTCAATTATTGGTCATTAAAAATGGCGTAACGGTGGCACATGCTTCGCATGGTGCAATAAACAATTTAGTTTTATCTGAATTCATTTAATTGCATCATTAGGTAATTACTGACACAAAAATTGCTCCGTCGTAAATTATCCCTAAATTCGATATGTTATTGTGTGATTCAATTATAATTAGAATCACATCCCATTAATTAAACAATCTTAAATGGCATTAAAAGTAATTGGAGCAGGCTTCGGCAGAACAGGAACACGTTCATTACAAATTGCTCTCGAACAAATTGGATTTGGTAAATGTTATCATATGGTGGCGCTTTTCAAGAACCCACAAGACGTAAAGCATTGGCAAGATGCTTATGATGGCAAGAAAGTAGATTGGGAATCTTTGTTCGAAGGATATTCGTCGGCGGTAGATTTCCCACCTTCTTTATATTATAAAGAACTTGCTTCATTTTATCCCGATGCCAAGGTCATTCTCACTGTGCGAGATCCTAAAAAATGGTACAAAAGTGCCTTTT
>JABDMQ010000312.1 GCA_013001365.1 Flavobacteriaceae bacterium | reverse complement strand
ACTAGTTTATTAATTTTTTTGCTTGTCCGGACCAATCATCACGCTCAGCCCTTCCAGGGAAAGAGCCTGTAATTGAATCTAATAAATCATACTCTTTCTTGGTCATTTTACTTACCTGCAGGAATGTGAAAATCCCTATTTGATTCAGGACACCTTCCATTTTAGGTCCAATGCCGCTAATTTTCTTAAGGTTGTCTGCAGTTTGGGTATTAGGATCGAATGCTCCAATACCTGAAAGCAAGTCAGAAACCTGTGAATCTTTATCTGAGGTCTCACCACCTGCTGATGAATCTTTTCTTGCCTCTTCTTGGGTTCCTGAATCCTCTGGCATCGCAGTAACCATGGCAGGTCCTGCAGAGGTTCTGGAATCAGCTCCGGTACCAGCCAAGCTTTTACCGGACTCTCTAAGATTTTTATATCGCTCCCCTGAAGATTTCAGTATCGTTTTGACCTCAGCTTGAGCTATAACCGGGAACGTCCTTGCATACAATAAGAATAACACGAAGAAGAATCCAATTGTCCCGATGAAGATTCCTATATCTACATATGTCGGAGAGAACATTGTCCATGAAGAAGGTAAATAATCCCTATGAAGTGAGGTTACGATAATTACGAAACGCTCGAACCACATGCCGATGTTCACTACAATCGAAATAAAGAAAGAGAACATGATACTTGTCCTTAGTTTCTTGAACCACATGAATTGTGGAGAGAATACGTTACACGACATCATTGCCCAATAAGCCCACCAATAAGGGCCTGTTGCTCTGTTCAAGAAGGCATATTGTTCATATTCCACACCTGAGTACCAAGCAACAAATAACTCAGTAATATAAGCTACACCTACAATAGAACCAGTGATCATTATCACAATGTTCATTAGTTCTATATGCTGGACTGTTATATAATCTTCGAGGTTGCATACCTTCCTCATGATGATAAGTAAGGTCTGTACCATCGCAAATCCTGAGAAAATCGCTCCAGCGACGAAGTATGGCGGAAATATCGTTGTATGCCATCCAGGTATTACTGATGTGGCGAAATCAAAGGATACAATTGTATGCACGGAAAGTACAAGTGGTGTTGCTAATCCGGCTAATACCAATGAAACCTCTTCAAAACGTTGCCAGTCTTTAGCACGACCTGACCATCCAAAACTCAAGATGGAATAAATTTTCTTCTGAAACGGTCTGACCGCCCTATCACGGATCATGGCAAAATCAGGTAGTAATCCTGTCCACCAGAATACCAAAGAAACAGAAAGATATGTTGAGATTGCAAATACATCCCATAAAAGAGGTGAGTTAAAGTTAACCCATAAAGACCCGAACTGATTCGGAATTGGTAATACCCAATAAGCTAGCCAAGGTCGACCCATATGAATGATAGGGAACAAACCTGCTTGAATAACAGAGAAAATTGTCATCGCCTCTGCAGAACGGTTAATTGCCATTCTCCATTTCTGCCTGAATAGCAACAGTACTGCAGAAATCAAAGTACCTGCGTGACCAATACCTACCCACCAAACAAAGTTGGTAATGTCCCATGCCCAGTTTACCGTTGGATTCAATCCCCAAGTACCAATACCGGTGGAAATAGTATAGATTATACATCCAACACCCCAAAGGAAGGCGGCCAATGAAATGCCAAAAACAATCCACCAAGATTTGTTGGCCCGACCTTCTACAGGTCTTGCAATATCAACAGAAACATCATGGTATGATTTTTCTCCTGTAACTAAAGGTCTTCTAATAGGTGCTTCGTAATGAGACGCCATAATCCTTCTTTAATTGTTTCTTAGTTAGTTAATTCTATATTTCTTTTGTATTCCTCACCTTAACGTGGTACATGACGTTTGGTTTAGTACCGACACTTTCAAGCAAGTGATACATTCTATTATCTTCGTGCAAATGAGCGACTTCACTCTTTTTGTCATTTATATCCCCAAATACCATCGCGCCATTACTACAAGCTGCTGAACATGCTGTTTGGAATTCTCCGTCCTTTATCTCACGACCATCTCTCTTGGCGTCCAGAATTGTCTTTTGAGTCATTTGGATACACATTGAACATTTTTCCATGACACCACGAGACCTTACCACCACATCTGGATTCAATACCATGCGACCAAGGTCATCATTCATGTAATAATCAAATTCGTCATTTTCAGCATATAAGAACCAATTGAAACGACGTACTTTATAAGGACAGTTGTTAGCGCAATATCTCGTACCCACACAACGATTATAAGCCATATGATTCTGGCCTTGTCGACCATGAGACGTTGCAGCTACTGGACATACCGTTTCACATGGTGCATGATTACAGTGCTGGCACATTATCGGTTGGAAGGCCACTTGAGGATTTTCTGATGGATCTTCCATCTCAATCAATGTGGTCTTCACACCGTCATCTCCAAATAATCCACTTGCAGCATCCTTCTTTTCATTGTCACCACTAAAAGATTCTTCTGAGGAGTAATACCTATCGATACGCAACCAATGCATATCACGACTTTTCCTGATTTCTTCTTTCCCAACTACTGGAACATTATTTTCTGAGTGACATGCTATTACACAGGCTCCACATCCAGTACATGCGTTCAAATCTATAGAAAGATTAAAATGATGGCCTATGGATCTGTCAAAAGAATCCCAAAGGTTAGCATCTGGAGATGTAACTGGTATCTCTTGATGGTCTTTGGAAACTTCTGGAATTGCATTCCAATAATGAACATCTTTAGTATTGAATACTTCTAAAGTTGTTTCCCTAATTATGTCTCCACGACCCATTAACGTATTATGCAACTGCGTGCATGCAAATTCATGAACTCCTGTGGCGGCACTTAAAGATACATCTTGCACTTTATTGAAATCCTGATAAAATGCGAATGCATTACTACCAGTTTGTAATTCTTCTTTCACTCCTTCGGTTCTGCCATATCCTAGTGCCATCCCTATAGAGCCTTTTGCTTGACCAGGTTGAATGATAACTGGCACATTCTCAAGCGTTGTATCACCGACTGTTAAATTGGCATAGCTTCCATTAAGGGCGCCATTGGCGACATTTTCATTGATTAGGCCCAAGGCTTCAGCATCCGTTTTGGATACTGTTATATAGTTATCCCAAGTTACCTTGGTGATTGGATCAGGGAATTCCTGTAACCATGGATTATTGGCCTGCTGACCATCCCCCATACCTACTTTACTGTAAAGACAAAGTTCCATTCCATTTGAAGATGTTACTGAACTTGCCAATGCTCTAGCAGCATTCCCTGCATCAGTGGCTATTTGGCCTGCTGCATCATTTGTTTCAACTTGAGAGGTGCTTTCTGCAACAACAGCTGTATCGCCGACAAAAACACCATCATGCAATGCTTGGTTAAACGAACCTTCATTTAGTATATCAGCTTCCCAAGTTTCTTTTATAAAATCTGTAAAAGAGAGCGTATTCTCCGTCCACTTCAACAATGCATCTTGGAATTGCTGGGTATCGAACAAAGGACGAATAGTTGGTTGTACCAACCCAAAATGGCCCTTCTTTAATTCTACATCTCCCCAAGACTCCAAGTAATGAGGTGCTGCCGCAATATAATTGACTTTATTGGCTGTTTCGTCTGCCTTTAAGGTGAATGAAATCGAAGTAGTCTTCTCGAGTCCTTCAGCAAATTCTGCTGCATTAGGCAATGAATACATCGGATTAACACCACTCATTATAAGTGCACCAACCGTTCCAGATTTCATATCTGAAATTAAATTGGTTACTTCTGCATTATTTCCTTGTCTTGTCTTAATAATTGCGGAAGCATCAAATGCTTTGCTTCCCAGACTTTCATTAATATCTATTACAATAGCCTGTGCATTTACATCATCAATACCTGTGACCAATACACCATTGCTACCTGCTTTTTTCAATTCGGAAGCAGCATTTTGAACCGCTGCATCAATTTCTTGAGGTAAAGACCCAGGAACCGATCCACCCATTACATAGCTAGCTAATTTTGCCAGGGCCATTTTCTGTTGGCTTGGCGTCAAAGGTATTCGCTTATCTGCATTAGCTCCTGTCAAGGTCATATTTGACTCGAACTGGATATGCCTGGACATTTTACCATCTTTCGGTATGCGACCTTGTGAGTAACCTGAATCGAATCCTCCACCCTGCCAGTTAGCCAGGAAATCGGCACCAACAGAAACTATTGTGGTTGCTTTGGAGAAATCGTAATTGGCCAAGCCTCTTTCTCCATATTTATTTTGAAATGCGTCCAAAGCCGCTGATTCTGAAATCGCATCATATATGACATGACGTACATTACTGTATTTTCCCTTTAGTTCAGAGATCAATTTAGTAGTTGACGGACTTGCATAAGTCTGCGTCATCAAGACAATATCTTTCCCGGATGCTTGGACTTGCCCTAAAAGTTCACTAGTCTCAGAATAGAATGTCATCCAATCGATATCGCTCCCGTCTTTGGAAGGACCTTGCACTCTTAAGCTATCATAAAGATCCAAGACAGAAGCATTGACACGTGCATTTGCATGACCACTGCTCTTTGCCATTTTATTGCTTCCGATCTTTATCGGTCTGCCTTCACGGGTTTTCACCAAAACACTTGCGAAATCAAATCCATTTGCAATAGTCGTTGCATAAAAATTAGCAACCCCAGGAACTATTGAATCAGGTTGAACCACATAAGGAATCGATTTCTTTACAGGTCCTTCACATGCTGCTAAAGTTGCAGCAGCAGTGCTAAAGCCAACATACTTCAAGAAATCACGACGTGTAGTCTTAGATGATTCCATGGTGTTATTATCACCAAGGAATTCGCCTGTTGGAATCTCTTCAACAAATTCGTTTTGCTTGAGTCCTTCAACAATAGAGCTATTTTCTTTTAGCTCTTCAACACTTTTCCAGTATCTCTTGTTTGATGACATATTTTGAGATTAATTTCTTTTTATTATTAGTAATGACATTTACCGCATTCCAAGCCGCCCATTTGTGCTGCAGTTAATTGGTCAACTCCATATTGCTTGGACAGCTCTTCATGAATCTTTGTGTAATATGCATTGTCTTTAAGGTCAACATTAGTTTCCCTGTGGCAATTGATACACCAACCCATGGTCAATGGAGCATGTTGGTAAACAATTTCCATTTCTTCAATAGGCCCGTGACATGTCTGGCATTCTACGCCAGCAACAGTAACATGTTGAGAGTGATTGAAATAAGCAAAATCCGGAAGGTTATGTATCCTAATCCATTTAACAGCAGAGGTCTCTCCAGTATATTTTTGCTCAGCTTCATTCCAACCCACAGCTTGATATAGCTTTTGTATTTCCCCATCATAGAATTCCTTACTGTATTCTGCAGTAGCAGTTTCAGGTGCTACTTCACCAATTGATTTATGGCAGTTCATACAAATATTCAAGGAAGGAATCCCAGAATGCTTGCTAACTCTAGCGGAAGAGTGGCAATATTTACAATCAATTTGATTGTCTCCAGCATGGATTTTATGAGAATAATGAATTGGCTGTATCGGCTGATATCCTTGATCTACTCCAACTTGCATCATCCACCCATAGGCAAAATAACCGCTGGCCAACAGCAAGAAAATGGATGTTACCAATACCAAGAATTCATTCTGCACAAAAGCTTTCCAAAGAGGTACTCGTTTCTCGCTTTCTTGAATCTCAATTCCTTTTTCATCAGCAAATCTTCGCAATGTCTTATTGACCAGATAAAGACCTGCAGCCAACAAAGCAAATAAAAGCGCTAAGGCTCCTAGGATGAGTTTATTCGATATTCCTCCTGCACCATCACCTCCGGCTGTGCCTGCAGCCGCTGCTACTGCTGCAACTGGTTCAGGCTTTGGTTGAGCAGTATAAGCAAGTATATTATCTATATCAGCATCACTTAACTGTGGGAATGCTGTCATAGCCGTATTGTTATATTCTGCATAGATCTTAACGGCATAAGCATCTCCAGCGCTGATCATAGCAGCACTGTTCCTTATCCAAGAATTCAACCATTCCCTGTCCAATCCTTCCTCTTCTGCCAATCTAACCTCTACATTTCGAAGAGCCGGACCTGTCATTTTCTTATCTAGTTTATGACACGCTGCACACTGTGCATTAAAAAGAGATTTGCCAGCTACAGGATCACCTCCTGAAGCTGCAGCTTCTCCTTCCTGAGCAAGTATTCCTTGAGATGAGAAAGAAAAAAGTGTGATAAATACTAGAAGAAAAAATCTTGAACTAAAGTTGCGGAAGATCGCCTGTTTCATAGTATGGTTGGAATTGTCTTCTAAATTTTGGTACGATTTTTTCATTAATTGAAATAAAAGTAGAAAAATACAGTTATAAAATTCTCACGCAAAAGTAACACTTCTACTTTATTTTCGAAATGTTAGAGAAGTCTTAATTCATAATTTAGAGACATTCTAAATAGACATAAAATATAGGTATAATAATAATAGTTTTACATTTGCGCTAATAATTTATCAGCATGAAAACAATCACATTGAGAACACTCATAACGACTATAGCATTAATCCTTTTAACACAAATAGAATCTTATGCTCAACAAGGTTCGGTTACTGTTAATCAAAGCCCAGAAATAGATAAATTGCTTGACTTGAAAAAAGACATTAGCATTAAGGAAGAGCGCTATAAGATCAGTATTTATTCTGGGTCATTATCTGCTGCTGAAGCTGCCCAAGCGAATTTCAGGGAATCGTTTCCTCAATATTCCACGATCATGGAATATGAAACCCCAAATTATAAGATCTATATTGGTAATTTCAGGTCACGACTTGAAGCCGATCGAGCTTTGCAAAAGGTGAAACCAGTATTCAGCCGGGCATTTATTCTTAAACCTGAGAAATAATTTTCAAATAAAATAAAAACGCGAACCAATGGTTCGCTTTTTTTATTTTATCACAATCTTCTTGGTGACTCTTGAATAAGGTGTCAACATCTTCGCAAAATAGATTCCACGAGATAATCTCGACACATCAAGGCGTTCAAAATCAGCCATCTCCTTGAACATTGTCCGTCCGTTAATATCAATGATCTCGACCTCCAATAGGGTGATTCCTGAGGTCCTGATATTCAAGGCATTGGTGGCTGGATTAGGATATACCATGATTTGGTCTGCCAAAGCATTATCGAGGATTCCCAAGGTGGTATCCTGTACATCGCCACTTAAGGTTGAAATACCATCGGTGCATAAGCTAGCAGTAACTGCGATATTTTCCTCCCAAGTCCCTAATACCAAACTCGGTGGATTTGGCGCTGAAGCCTCGGTATTATAGTATAGAACATAAGTGTTCGCAAATGTTCCATTCCCATCATCAGCAAATATTTCCCAGCGACTCATAGCATCATTCCAAGCAACTTGCATTTCGCAAACACCAATACCGCCGCAGTCTTGATCTCCTGTCACTGGGTCAGTTTCAAATACATTTCTCCCTGTCGCATCTACAGTCTTCAAGTTGAATGTATAGTCTTGGTTTTCTATAATTGGATTACAAGCATTAAATGTTATTTGAGCATTCAACGTCATTCCAACCAAAACGAATACCATCAAATATAAACTTTCAAAGTTTTTCATCTCTTAGTTATTTGTTCGAGATTGAGACGGAAAAACACCTTGCAAGGCAATGATGAAGGTTACTGTTTGAAATGGTTGAACTACATCCACAGGCTGATTGGAGGTGGAATTGACTCCTATCATCCCTGAATTCATTTGGGTCGCTGTGCCTGTTGCAGCATACTCGCCATCAAGCAACTTAGTATTGGCCAAATAACCTCCTGTAGGCGCTGAAACACTACCTTCTTCAGACACACCAAAGGCAGGATGCGAATGTTGAGGTAAATTATTAGAATTCAATGTGGTGGATTCACTACCAGACTTAAGCCCTAATGGTCTTGGGGTCAATCCAGGACCATTGCCTTGATGCATCGGAACCCTACCTCTTAAGTCAGGCAAACCAAAGGTTGTTTCTCCGTCACCTCCATAAGTCGTCCCCAATATGGAGAATAATGCTGAATTTTGCGCGATCGATAATAACTGTCCATTGCATTCTGCCCAGCCCTGTGGTGCAAAATTACCACCAAACATTTTTATTTCCCCAATAAAAGTATCCTGAGCTTTAGTAGTATTGCTTAAAACAAGCAATAATGCAAATATTAAAAGTGTAATTGTTTTTTTCATGATTATAGAATTAACAGTTGATATTACTATTACAATGTACCACTAAATCAAGCATAAAAAAAACGCTCATCCAAAAATGAGCGCCTTGTCCAACTAATTTTACGTTCTTGATTCAAGTATATTTTCTCTTCTAATTCCTAGAAGGATAAACGCCCTGTAACGCAATGATATAGTTAATTCCAAGATACGGATCCCTTGTTTGTAATTGGTCATCGCCACTTCTAACTGTATAGGTTTCATATGTTTTACCTTTGGGTTTTTCTAAAACACTTACTTTTCTAAGCTCAAATGCTTCTAAACCTCCTTTTTGCCCTAATCTAATTCCAGAATTATTTATTCCTCGTGATCCAACGTGAACCGGCACTCTATCACGAAGGTCTGGCAGTGCAAAAGTCGTTCTTCCATCACCACCATAGGTAGTTCCTAATAAAGAAAACAGCGCAGTATTTTGAGAAATCGGTAATAACCGACCATCGCAAAATGCCCATCCTCTTGGAGCAAAGTTACCAGCGAACATCGCAACTTGGCCAATATAAGGCTCCGTTTGTGCATTTGTTGTATTACCGAATCCTAGCAATACAAATAACATTAAAATTGTGATTGATTTTTTCATGATTAAAAGATTTACAATTGATATGACATAAATGTACCCATAATTTAGGGCACAAAAAAAAAGCGAGCCAAACGCTCGCTTTATTATTATAGAGTTTCACTTAGAGTTTCTTCTTGACTTCTACCTCTTGGAAAGCCTCGATCACATCACCTTCTTTTATGTCGTTGTAATTCTTGACCTGCATACCGCAGTCGTACCCTTTGGATACTTCTTTGACATCATCCTTGAATCGTTTCAACGATGCTAGTTCACCTGTATATACAACAACTCCATCACGAATCAATCTTACTCCAGAATTCCTAAAGATCTTGCCATTTGTAACCATACAACCAGCAATACTACCAATTTTCGATACCTTGAAAATCTCCCTGATTTCTGCTGTACCTGTAATCTCCTCTTTCAATTCCGGAGATAACATACCTTCCATCGCATCCTTGACATCATTTATCGCATCATAAATGATGGAATACATTCTGATATCTATTTCTTCCTTGTCTGCAATTTGACGTGCATTGCCCATAGGCCTCACGTTAAATCCAATAATGATAGCGTCTGAAGCAGTAGCTAATAATACATCACTTTCAGTTATTGCACCAACACCTTTATGAATGATATTAACTTGGATCTCTTCTGTTGAAAGCTTCTGGAATGAATCCGTTAATGCTTCAACTGAACCATCCACATCACCTTTGAGTATGATATTCAGTTCCTGGAAGTCTCCAAGTGCAATTCGTCTACCAATCTCATCTAAGGTAATATGTCTTTGTGTCCTCACCGATTGTTCGCGCTGCAATTGGCCACGCTTTGTAGCTATTTGCTTGGCTTCTCGTTCGTCTTCAAATACATTGAACTTATCTCCTGCTTGTGGAGCTCCATCGAGTCCTAATATGGATACTGGTCTTGATGGCCCTGCAGATTCTACATCATGGCCACGTTCGTCTTGCATGGCTTTTACCTTTCCGCTGTTTTTTCCTGCAAGAACGTAATCACCAACTCGAAGAGTTCCAGCCTGTACTAAAATTGTAGAGACATATCCTCGACCTTTATCCAGGTAGGCTTCAACAACGGTACCTACAGCTGGTTTATCTGGATTGGCCTTTAGTTCGAGTAACTCCGCTTCCAATAGGACCTTCTCCAATAATTCTTTGACACCGTCACCAGTTTTTGCAGAAATATCATGAGATTGGATTTTTCCTCCCCAGTCCTCAACCAATAAATTCATATTTGCAAGCCCTTCCTTTATTTTATCAGGGTTGGCCTCAGGCCTATCTATTTTATTTATCGCAAATACTATTGGCACTGCTGCTGCTTGAGCGTGTGCGATAGCCTCCTTCGTTTGAGGCATGATATCATCATCTGCTGCAATAACAATTATGGCGATATCCGTAACTTGAGCCCCACGAGCACGCATTGCTGTAAATGCTTCGTGACCAGGTGTATCCAAGAATGCTATCTGCTGACCATCTTCTAAGGTCACTCCATAAGCACCAAT
>JABDMQ010000304.1 GCA_013001365.1 Flavobacteriaceae bacterium | reverse complement strand
GCAGCATCGAGGTTGTATTTCTCTAACTGATAATATGGGAAATCGAAAAGTCTTGTTATTTCTGTCATTTAGTTCGTTAGTTAGCAGATATGCAAAATATGAAATTTAAAAAGCAATTCAAATTGAATGGAAAAAAAGAGGCTTCCGAATACGAAAGCCCCTTTAACTTAATAATTGATAGTGTTATCAAACAAGATCATATAAATCTAACTATAACTAACAATATTTATTAGCATCCCTTTAATAACCAAATAAATATTAGATGTATCGAGTTTGATAATCAGGTAAATATAGTCAGTAAATGACTAGAACCTTGGTAAATAATCGTAATTAGAAATTAAGTTTTCATCAATATTTCTCTAACCAACGGATAGTCTTTCTTGAAATAAGATCTCGGGGTTTCGTGCATGTACATTTTAAAATCCTTTGTAAAATGAGAATGATCATAATAATCGTACATGTAAATTAGGTCTTTAATGCTTATTTCATCACTTTCATACTTCTTCATTAGATGAAGAAATCGAATTAGTCTAATATACTTTCCAGGGGTTAATCCAACAATTTTCTTGAATTGGGTTTCTAGTGTTTTCTGACTAACATTAGTTATTTGCAAAAGGTCCTCAATATTCAGCATTCCTTCTTTTTCCCGTATCATATCTATGGCCTTGTCAATGTATTTGGTTTGTTTATTGACGGTAAGCCCATGGCTCTTAAGTAAAGAATCTATTTTTTTAATTAACCATTCCATATCACCATCAAGACCATATTGCTCAAATAAAGGATTCAATCGTTCATAGAGTTCTTTATTGATATCCTTTAGGCGATGGTGACCATTCTCAAGTTGAGAGATATCCATATTCGTCATTTTATGTAACGCTGTTGGATGAAGGCTCAAACCTAACGAAGTACCAGTGCAATCGGCAATGAATTGATACGAATGCATGAATTGGCCTGTTAACATTAATCCTTTAAGTTGAAACTCCCTATCATTAATGACTGCCTTTTGTCGCTTGCCGAAATTATAGGTGAGATGCAAAACGCCTTGAGGCATTAGAGTTGATTTGAACGTAAGATCTTCGCTAGATAATGAAAGTCTATAGAATTCCTCAATTAGGCTTGGACAGCTACTTTCGAAATAGTCTAATTTCATAGTGAAGGTTAATGAGGACTAAAGTAATGAATTAATAAAGTTGTAGGAAACTATTTCATAAAAAAGTAAAAATACTTACATCTAAATACACGGATTATTTTTTCTCAATCCATTTCCTAGCATTGATGAATGCCTCAAGCCAAGGTGATACCTTGTCCTTTCTCTGATCTGGATAATGGGCCCAATTCCACTGGAATATTGACCGTTCAATATGCGGCATGGTTACAAGGTGTCGTCCGGATTTATCGCACATCATTGCGGTATTGAAGTCTGATCCATTCGGGTTATGAGGATAATCCTCATAGGCATATTTCGCCACGATATGATATTGGTCTTCTGAATTAGGCAACTTAAATTTACCTTCACCATGACTTATCCATACTCCTAATGTGGATCCGGCGAGAGACGAAAGCATTATGGAATCGTTCTCTTGAATTTTAACAGAAGTAAACGAGCTTTCATGTTTACCAGAATCATTATAGGTCATTTTCCCATGAACTTCATGATCCGGATTGACAAGATCAAGTTCCATCCATAGTTGACAGCCATTACAGATTCCAACGGACAATGTATCGCCTCTATCGAAAAATTTCCTTAAAGCTGTTCTAGCCTTTTCATTGTATTTAAATGCACCTGCCCAGCCTTTTGCGGATCCTAGGACGTCAGAATTCGAAAATCCTCCAACAGCTCCTACAAATTGTATGTCATCCAATGTTTCGCGACCACTGATTAGATCTGTCATGTGAACATCCTTTACGTCGAAACCTGCCAAGTACATTGCATTTGCCATTTCTCGTTCGGAGTTACTTCCTTTTTCTCTTATTACCGCAGCCTTAGGGCGCGATTTGCTTGAGTCAATCTTAGGCAATGCTCCTGTAAAATGTCCTGGAAGCACATATTTTAAAGGCTGATTCTTATAATTCTTGAATCGCTCTTCAGCTAAACCTTTTGCAGTTTGTTTATCGTCAAGAAGGTAAGAGGTCCTGAACCACATATCCCTTAATCTTGATACGGTCATTGTAAAAACATCAGTATGGTTTATGATACTTAAGATATCGCCTTCAGTGACCTTACCGATTTTGATGAATTCTAGTCCTGAAGCTTTCAACGTATTTTCGATAGAACTGTCTTTTGCTTGAAAGACAATTCCAGAATTCTCAGCAAATAATGCTTTAATGGAATCTTTTTCATTAAAACCTGAGATATCCAATTCTGCACCTAGATTGTTGTCGGCAAAGCACATTTCAAGTAATGTGGTAATCAGGCCGCCAGAAGACACATCATGTCCTGCAAGAATTTGTTCGTCCTTAAGGAGATCTTGTATCGAATTGAATACGGTCTTAGTATATTCGGCACTCTTTACTAAAGGCGCCTCCGTACCAATTTTGTTATTAATTTGAGCAAATGAACTTCCGCCTAGTTTATAATCATCCTGAGACCAATTGATATAATATATGTCGCCTCCTTTTTTATTGAAAACCGGTTCAACGACTTTTTTAATGTCTGAGCAATTTGCAGCGGCTGAAATAACCACTGTGCCTGGAGCAATAACTTCTTCATTTGGGTATTTCTGTTTCATGGATAGGGAATCCTTTCCAGTGGGTACATTGATCCCAAGGCCAATGGCAAAATCGGAAATTGCCTGCACGGCTTGATATAATCTCGCATCTTCACCTTTATTGTTGCATGGCCACATCCAATTGGCAGAAAGAGATACACTTTTCAATCCATCCTTTAATGGTGCCCAAACAATATTGGTCAGTGCTTCGGTAATACTATTGCGACTTCCAGCTACAGGATCGATCAGACCAGAAACAGGTGAATGTCCAATGGATGTTGCAATTCCTTCTTTTCCATTAAAATCGAGCGCCATGACCCCAACATTATTCAATGGCAATTGCAAAGGGCCTGCACATTGTTGCTTGGCAACTTTGCCGCCAACACAGCGGTCCACCTTGTTTGTAAGCCAATCTTTGCATGCTACTGCCTCCAGTTGAAGAACTTGATCGAGATAGTCATAGAATTCATTGGAATCATAAGATAAACTATCATAGGTCAGTTTAACGGAAATGTCTTTCATGATCGTTTTCGGCGAGCTCCCAAACATATCCTCTAAAGCGAGATCCATTGGTTTATCACCTTTTGTGCTACTTTCGAAAGTAAAACGATCATCACCTGTAACTTCACCGACTTCATACATTGGCGAGCGCTCTCGCTCAGCAATTTTACTTAGAATATCTTTATGAGATTCAGAAATTACCAATCCCATTCGCTCTTGGGATTCATTACCGATGACCTCTTTAGCAGAAAGGGTAGGGTCGCCAATCGGTAATTGATCGAGATCGATCTTGCCCCCAGTTTCTTCTACTAATTCCGAAAGACAATTGAGATGTCCTCCAGCTCCGTGATCATGAATTGATACAATGAAATTTTCTTCGCTCTCGACCATTCCCCTAATGGCGTTTGCCGCTCGTTTTTGCATTTCTGGATTAGATCTCTGGACTGCGTTTAACTCTATGCCCGAAGAAAACTCTCCTGTATCTGCACTAGAGACTGCGGCACCACCCATACCAATGCGGTAGTTTTCTCCACCAAGTATGACGATCTTATCTCCTTTCTCAGGTTTGTCCTTTAATGCTTGGGCTGCCTTGGCATACCCTATTCCACCAGCCTGCATAATGACCTTGTCATAACCAAGTTTACGAGAATTCTCATCATGCTCAAAAGTCAATACAGAACCACATATGAGTGGCTGACCGAATTTATTACCAAAATCGGATGCACCGTTCGATGCCTTAATCAAGATTTCAATGGGTGTTTGATAAAGCCATTCCCTCGCTTCGAATTTCTGCTCCCAAGGCCTGTCCTTTTCGAGTCTTGAATAGGATGTCATATATACTGCTGTTCCTGCAAGCGGAATGGATCCTTTACCTCCAGCCAGTCTATCTCGAATTTCTCCGCCAGAACCGGTTGCAGCACCATTAAAGGGTTCGACGGTCGTTGGAAAATTATGTGTTTCTGCTTTCAAGGAAATAACAGAATCAAATTCTTCTATATTATAGTAATCCGGTATATCGGCACGTGTTGGGGCGAATTGTTGAACTCTTGGCCCTTTTATGAAAGCCACATTATCCTTATAAGCAGAAACGATGTCATTGGGATGCTGCTTGGAAGTTTCCTTGATCAACTTGAATAGAGAGCTAGGTTTTTCATTACCATCAATAATAAAGGTGCCGTTAAAAATTTTATGCCTACAATGCTCGCTATTGACCTGGGAAAATCCAAAAACCTCTGAATCCGTTAGTGGCCTTCCAATTCTTTTTGCAACATTTTCAAGATATCTTATTTCTTCATCGTTTAAAGCCAGTCCTTCTTGATTATTATATGAGGCAATATCTACAATATCCATTATTGGCTCAGGCTGAATGTTTATCGTAAAAGATTCTTGATTCAGGCCTCTATATTTCTCTGAAATCATTGAATCAAATTCATGGAAATCCTCATCGATTGCCTCGAATTCTTCAATTCTAATGATACCAGTGATTCCCATGTTTTGGGTGATCTCAACAGCGTTCGTACTCCATGGGGTGATCATAGCTGCACGAGGACCAACAAAAAAAGCATCTAATGATGCCTGTTCTATCTTAGGTTGATTCCCAAAGAGCCATATTAATTTCGAAACTGTTTCTGGGGATAGCTCTTTTTCTGTTTGAACAGCAAAGACCTTGCTGTTTTGGTTTCCGAAGAAATGGATCATTAGGAATTAATTATTGAATTCTTGAAAGCCCAAATTTACTATTTTTCGGCGTAATTATTTCAGATTTCGATCGCGATAACCATGAGTTATCCACTATTTTTTGAACATAAAAAAAGCGACTTGATCGAGCCGCTTGAGTAGTTATTGTCGTATCAGTTTTTTTGTGGTCGTCCCGGAGTCTGATTTCATTTTGAGAATATAAATTCCTTCTCGTAATGAAGATATATCGACATTGTTCATTGTATTGCTTACAGACGATTTTAATACAAGTTTACCCAATACATCGTAAATACTTATTTCAATTGACTTGCCATACTCAAAGTATATCTTGTTTCCAGATACAGGATTAGGAAATACCTTGATTGTTTCTTGATCGATGTCAGCAACCGAAAGAGTGTTCCATGAATCCTGAGCAGCTGGACCACCCCAGATCACTGTAGCAATGTATGGATTGTCGATAAATGGGTTCCGAACACCTTGAGCGGCACTAATGACACTGTTCCGGTTTTCTTCGAAAGGAGAAACTGGATCGTCGGCATTCCATTGCAAGAAGAGTGCAAGACTGCCAACATCTTCAAATGGTTCGGTATACCTTAAATTCAGGTACATAATCATACGCGCAACATCTCCTTTCCATTCATCGCCAGGAAACCATGCCGTACCGAGGTTTTCATATGCACCCGAACCAGCAGCGAACGGATTACTTCCCCTATCAGAATTAATAGAAATGTCACAGCTTCTTAAATGATGCAGATCGCCCTTGGCCGTATTGCCAATAAGTGATTGCGGATACACGTGTTCTGTATTGAAAGTTTGCGTTACATTAGGATTATTGCCAGAAAGCCATTCATCGTCACTTCTACTTTCACCGGTATACATTAGAATGACATTTGCTGCATTCGATAAATCCTCATCGGCATCATATAAATAATCATGACGCTCTGAATAAGCCAATAAGGTAGTATGTTTGGCGATGGTCTCAACCGCCAGATCATCATAAAGCTGGGCGCCAGTTAAATTGAAATCGACATCACTGTAATAGACTTGCAACTCAGCAGGAGGCGTAAGTTGTCCAAAACCAAGAGAGGTGACCAATAAAAATAAAAAGTAGCTTTGTTTCATTTGGGTTATTGTTTTCGTTGCATTAAAGCCATATAGAATCCATCATATCCTGTTTTATGCGACAAGATGACTTTCTCTTCTATAAAGGTAAACTCTTTTCCAGAATCTGATGTTAAAAAAGACTTAACTTGTTCTTGATTCTCAGAAGGAAGAATGGAACATGTTGCATAAACGAGTTTCCCACCATCCTTCACCATTCTTGAATATTTCTGCAAAATTTCTTGCTGAGTTTGCTTAACTCGACTCAAAAATTCTGGGTCCAGTTTCCATTTAGCATCTGGATTTCTTTTTAGGACGCCAAGACCAGAACATGGTGCATCAATCAGGACGCGATCTGCCTTATTGTAAAGTTTCTTGATCACCTTGGTCGATTCGATATGACGTGGTTCGATATTATGAGCGCCATTCCTACGCGCTCTGCGCTTTAACTCCTTGAGTTTGTTGTCATAGATGTCCAAAGCAATTATTTGTCCTTTGTTTTCCATTAGTGCTGCCAAATGCAAAGTTTTCCCACCTGCACCTGCGCAGGCATCGACAACACGCATACCTGGTTTTACGTCCAAAAACTCTGCCACAAGTTGAGAAGACGCATCCTGTACTTCAAAAAGTCCGTTCTTGAAGGCTTCAGTGGTAAAAACATTGGTGCGTTCTAATAATTTAAGAGCATTTGGATATCCTTTGATGAACTCAGTTTCTATATCTAAGTCAAATAATTCTGCTTGAAGTTTTTCCTTGGTCGTTTTTAAGGTGTTGACCCTAAGGATAACCTCCGCCTGATGGTTTAACGAAGCGATTTCTTTGGTCCATAAATCTTCTCCCAATTCTTCTACTCCCAGATCATCCAGCCAATCAGGAATCGATTCCTTGAATTTTCTAGTTTTGATCAGTTCATCAAACCTACCTTTTATTCGGCGGGTAGGTGTATTTTCGAAGTATTTCCAGTCTGGTAATTTAATTCCTTTAAGAGTAGCCCAAACTGCAAAAATACGCCAGAGATCATCACGTTTAAAAGGTTCTTTTACTTCTGCGATTTCGGCATAGAGACGCTTCCATCTAACGATATCGTATGTAGTTTCAGCTATGAATCCGCGGTCGCGACTTCCCCAGCGTTTATCGCGTTTCAATAGCTGTTGTACAACCTTGTCGGCATATTTTCCTTCATTGAAGATCAGTGTGAGTCCATCGATCACCGCAAAACATAAATTCCTATGTAATCTCATGATGTTTTTTCAGGCTGCAAAGGTAATCTAAAAGTTGAAGTGTTTGTTTGTTGGAGTGTTTATTTGTTAATTTGGATTATGAGAATCTTTTTGACATTTATTGTGATTTGCCTTTGGTCTTGTAACAAAGAAACTTCAATCGTACCTCGTTATTTCTCTAGTGTTGAGATTGAACCGATGGTCATGGATTCTACCATTAGTGTAAGAGCGATAACTTTCAATGATGAATACCTGTTTTTCGGAAGTAGTGGGCATTTAGGTAAAAAGGCACTGGCCAAGGAAAACAAGTTCGATCTTAACAAATTCAAATGGACATCAGACAATATTACTGTAAAGACACGGTTGACCTATAATGATGAACCATTGCAATTTAGGGCGATTGCAGAGGTTGATGGCGTCTTGTTTGGAATCTCGATAGGTAACCCAGCAAGATTATATAAGATCAATAGAAAATCACAGAACCCCGTCTTAGTATACGAAGAACAACACGAGAAAGTGTTCTATGACTCAATGGACTTCTGGAATGACTTAGAAGGAATTGCGATAGGGGACTCGATTGACGGTTGTTTAAGCATTATCATTACCAGGGATGGTGGCAAGACCTGGAATAAATTGTCATGCAATGATTTACCAAAAGGTAATCAAGGCGAAGGCGCCTTCGCTGCCAGTGACACCAATATTGCTATCGTAGGCGATAAGACATGGGTGGCTACAACTTCTGGTCGTATATATTATTCTGCGGATAAAGGAATGACTTGGGAAGTGTTTAAGACACCAATTGTGCATGAAAAAGAAACCGAAGGTATTTATTCAATCGATTTCTATGATGAATTAAACGGTTATGGTATTGGAGGTGACTATACGGATCCAGAAGCTAATGCGGCCAATAAGATTTTGACAAAAGATGGAGGCAAGACTTGGGAATTGGTTGCTCAAAATAAAGAACCGGGTTACCGTAGTTGCGTGCAGTATATCCCGAATAGGGAAGGGAAGGAGTTAGTGGCCGTTGGCCTTAAGGGTATTGATTATTCTAGTGATGGAGGCTATACCTGGAAACATTTAAGTGATGAAGGCTATTATACAATTCGTTTCATTAATGAAAACGAAGCCTATGCTGCTGGAAAGGGACGTATAAGCAAAGTGCACTTTGAGGAATAAAAAAGAGAAACATTGTTTCTCTTTTGAATCTTAATTTTTTCGTTGTAGCCTTTTTTGACGCATTTCCCTCAAGCGCTGAAGTAACATTTGATTGAATTCATCTTCAGCTGCTTTGAGTCTGATGATCTTTTCGGAAGAGATTACCTTCTTAAGGTCATTCACCAAAGTCACTCTTGCACTATGCAAGCCGGATTCAACATTCATTAGCCTATCAAGTAATTGATCTGCTTGAGCATCAGATAAGCTACCAGAGTTTTGCCTGATTTCTCTTTTAATATCCCTAAGTTCACGGTTTCTTAAATTCGAGGTCTTATCATCAAAGGCATTATAGATTGGCCAGAAATCCTGGGCTTCCTTAGATGAAAGATCCAACTTTTTGGTGATGTGCGCAACTTTCATTGCTTTTATTCGCTCACCAGAAGGCTGCTGGGACCAAGCTGAAAAGCTGACCATAAATATTAGAATCGGGATGAGTATTCTCTTTTTCATATTATTGTTCTATAATATCTTCTATATTGGCATTGTCGATTAAATAATCTTCTAGGGATTCTTCACTGAAATCATCATTAATAATGCCAAGACTTTCATCAGTAAGGTCTTCTTCACTCAATAAGGACGCCAAATCGTAGGTATCAATATCTTGTTGTTCGAGATAAGATTCAACTAATTCAATATCTAAGTTGTCTATGCTCAGGTCATCACTGTTTTTAAGGAAAATACCTAGCATGATCACCACCATTGCTGCAATTCCAGTTGCATAGATTATATTTCTTCTTGAGAATAGCGGAATTACCTTGACAATGTCATCTTCTTTTAGCTGGCTTAATATCTTTTCTTCAATTGAATCGATATAGCCTTGTGGTGCCTTGAAGCCAGTTTGTTGAATGTCTTTTAGATCAATAGTTCTGTCAAGTTTATCCAATACTTTTTCTTCCAAAGAATCGAAATAAGAATCAGGAACAACATAACCAGGCGTTTCGATATTAATTGAAGGATCTTCTTCCTTCAATTTATCGAGAACACGATCCTCTACAGATTCAAAATAGTGCTTTGGTGTCTTGAACCCTGGATCATTGACATTATGTATTTTCTTGTTCTTCATATTTCATTCCCATTTCAACGGGAATCTAATTCTTGTATTAGACTATAAATAGATTAAAAGGTTTAACCTGATGTTAAAAAGGATTCTATCTTTTTAACCGCTATATGATAAGAGGCCTTCAAAGCACCCTCACTTGTTTCCAATATATCTGACATTTCCTTGTACTTAAGATCATCAAAATACTTCATGTTAAAAACCAGTTGTTGCTTTTCCGGCAACGTGGCTATTGCTTTCTGGAGTTTGATCTGGATCTCATTACCTTCAAAATAAACATCTGATTCCAATCTGTCAATGGCCTTTTGTTTTACTTCTTCGCTGGTAATATTAGCATATTTAGCATTCTTATTAAGATGGGTAATGGCTTCGTTGGTGGCGATACGATACATCCATGAATAAAGCTTACTATCACCTTTAAAGTTACCAATATTCCTGTAAACTTTAATGAATGTGTTCTGAAGGACATCATCTGCATCATCATGTGAAATAACAATTTTCCTAATATGCCAATACAATCTTTCCTTGTATTTAGACATTAGTTCCCTAAAGCCCTGTTCTCTTGAGTCAGGACTTGTTAATTGGGTTATAAGAAGTTGTTCGTCAGTCACTAATTGTAGGTTGTGTTGTTGTTAAGACTGTAAATAGCCCAGAAGGTTTAATCGTATTCTGAATGAAATATTATATGTTTCAAAATTCAAAAGTAAGAAAATATGTATAAAAATGCAATACATCGATAAAAATATACCTTTTGTCGATAATACTAATTTTGTTCACCTCCAAATATAAGTTTCTTCGAATGTGAAAACATACATTCGCACTGCAGTTGATTATGCTGTTCTATTATCCCCTTTATATAATAGAACTAGTTTAAGAGCGGGAGAGCATCCCGCTCTTTTTTTATGCGTTTTAATGAAATTGTTAAATAACTGATAATTAATAAAATACATTAAAAAACATCGATAAAGTGCATGTTTATAAAGATGAAATGCATTTTTTTCTTGTGTACTTGAAGTATTTATTATAAGTTTACACACCTTAACCTACAAGTATCGCCAGCGCCCCCAAATCTCTGGTGGTACAAAAAAAGGGTGAGCTTAGTCTCATCCTTTTTTTATTGGATTATTTCCGATTTATTGCAAAGATTGCATGTCAACTAACTTCTTATAATTTCCTTTGGATTGCATTAATTCTGAATGCGTTCCTTGCTCAACGATCTTACCTTTTTGAAGTACGATTATTGTGTCAGCTTTTTGAATAGTTGATAATCGGTGAGCGATCACAATAGATGTCCTATTCTTCATCATATTGTCCAAAGCATCTTGAACTAAGCGCTCACTTTCAGTGTCCAGTGCTGAAGTAGCTTCATCCAGTATCATTATCGGTGGATTCTTGAGTACAGCCCTAGCAATGCTTAATCGTTGCTTTTGGCCACCAGATAGCTTGTTGCCCGAATCTCCTATATTGGTCTCTATGCCATTAGGTAGGTCTTTAACGAATTCCCAAGCATTTGCTATTTTAAGGGCATCAATAACGTCTTCATCTGTTGCGTCATTCTTTCCAAGTAAAACATTGTTTTTCACAGTGTCATT
Organism: Flavobacteriaceae bacterium; assembly: GCA_013001365.1. Classification (GTDB taxonomy): domain Bacteria; phylum Bacteroidota; class Bacteroidia; order Flavobacteriales; family Flavobacteriaceae; genus JABABD01. The sequence goes on along the minus strand of JABDMQ010000304.1, from coordinate 2,281 downwards.
GAACAATATGGAATCTTGTGTAACTAATCCCATTAAATTGCGTAAAGATACTTTGGTAATGTCTTTTATATTAGTGCCGTCTATTTCTATTGCACCTTCATTAACATCATAAAACCTTGTAACCAAATTTGCAATAGTTGATTTTCCACTTCCCGATTGTCCCACCAATGCAACAGTCTTGCCTTTATTCACTGTCATAGAAAAATCATCGAGGACAATGTCGTCCTCATATTTAAATGTGATGTTCCTTAAGTCTATTGATGTGTTCAGATCATCCTTGACCAAGGCATTTGGTTTATCTTCAATTGGATTGACTGTTTCAATGATCTCCAGAACACGTTCCGCTGCAGCGTTACCTTTCTTTACGCTATAGCTGGCCTTGCTTATGGCTTTTGCAGGTGTTAAGATCTGATAGGCAAGCCCCATGTAAGTGATGAACAACTCTGGTTTTAAGGTCTTGTCCACGAGCACCATTTGTCCGCCGTACCAAAGTAAAATTCCTATGACCGTTATACCGAGGAATTCGCTCGTCGGTGAAGCCAGGTTTTGTCTATTCAATAGGCTATTGGAGAAATTAAAAAATCGTTGGGTGGAATCCTGGAATTTATTTCCAAATATTTTTTCTGCATTGAATCCTTTAATGACCTTTAAGCCTCCTAAAGTTTCTTCTAGAATGGACAAGAAGTACCCTTGTTCTTCTTGGACTTTATCAGATTTTCTTTTTAATGATTTTCCGATCAAAGAAATCAAGAAGCCAGATACTGGTATGAAAATAAAAACGAACAAGGTCAATTTTGGACTTATGAAAAGCATGGCCGCAATCGTAAAAAGGATGGTCAAAGGTTCTCGAACGATCAGTTCCAGAATCGATAGAAACGAATGTTGGATCTCCAACACATCTGAAGTTATTCTAGCTAAAGTATCGCCTTTTCTTTTTTCAGAATAATAAGAAATAGGAAGCTCTATAGTTTTCTGGTAGAGTTCGTTACGTAGGTCTTTTAAGACTCCATTTCTTAAAAATGTGATAAAGAACATCGCCAAGTAACTGAAAAGATTTTTCAAGAAAAACATACCAATAACTAATCCAACCATGAAGATCAAGGCATTGCCCTCACCAGATTCTGCCTGTTGCGTAACAAAATAGTTGAGGTAATTCTCTAAATAATCTTTAGCATTAGAAAAACCAGTCCATATTGGTTTTGTGGTTGCTCTTTTGGTCTGGTCGAAAAGCACAGATAGCATTGGAAACAAAGACACCATCGCCAATGTTCCAAAGAGTGCATAGAAGATATTAGATATTATATTGAGAACTGCATAACGTTTGTACGGTCCGGCAAAGCGAAGTATTTTCTTGAAATAGGTCATCAATGCAGTTTCAAAGCATTAATTATGCCTTTTATTCGTTCATCCAACTGTTCTGAAGTTTTGTCATGGTCTGAAATCGAATCCATTCTTGTATTAGCGCTAAAATAGAATTTGATCTTAGGCTCAGTTCCGCTTGGTCGCATTGCGATCTGAGTCCCATCTTCGAGATAATAGATCAATACATTTGATTTTGGAATGTCGATAGAATGCTCCTTGCCAGAACTCATGTCTTTGGCTATTGATGATTGGTAATCCTCGAACAAAAGGACCTTAACATCATTAATCTCGCTTAAAGGATTCTCTCTCAGGTCGATCATCATTTGCTTGATTTCCTGTGCGCCTTCAATGCCCTTTTTTGTTATCGAGATAAGATGTTCTTTATAAAGTCCATGCTTCACATATAAATTCATTAATTCATTATAAAATGAACTCCCATTTGATTTTGATAAAGCCGCTATTTCGCAGGCCAAAAGAGCAGCAGTTACTGCGTCCTTATCGCGAACAAAATCACCGACCATAAAACCAAAGCTTTCTTCACCACCTCCAACAAAATCAAGTTCTGGAAAGTCCTTGATCATCTTTGCAATCCACTTAAATCCTGTTAATCCTAATTTGCACTCTACGCCATAAGATTCTGCCAAAGTCTTCATCATAGGTGTTGACACAATGGTCGAACCTATGAATTCCTTGCCTTTAAGCATTCCTTTGGATTGCCATTGTTGTAACAAGAAATCTGTCATTGTTATCATGGTCTGATTGCCGTTCAATAAGACCAGGTCATTGTCTTGATTCCTAACAGCGATTCCTAAACGGTCACTATCAGGATCGGTACCAATAACGATATCTGCACCAATCTTTTCTGCCAGTTCTGTGGCCATCTTAAGTGCCGCAGGTTCTTCTGGGTTTGGAGAATCTA
>JABDMQ010000168.1 GCA_013001365.1 Flavobacteriaceae bacterium | reverse complement strand
ACTCAATGTCAATGAATGAAAAGGGTCAAAATTATAGGCTCCTGAAATGCTGTTTTCGATAGAGATGATATCACGTTCTCCAAAAACGATTTCGTCTTCAATTTCATTGGAATTATTGGCATATCCTCGGCTTCCCATATTGTTCTGAAAAGACAATTCGTAAGACATCCTGAATTTATCATTGAAGAGTACTGTTGGTTCCACGCTACCAAAATACCCGAACAGGTCTCGCTCAGGATCGTCATATATACCAAATAGCCCACCATCTACCTCTATCGATAATGTTTTATTGGAATTTGTTTCAAAGAAACCATTGATACTCGCTATGTTCTGGAAAGTGAAGAACCGCTTGTTCTCGAAATCACGAGGTTCAAAATAATCGTACTGCTTTCCTGGTTCAATATTAATATTGCCTCCAAACCACATCAATTTCTTTGTTTGTCCATTAAAAAAGAATCCAATATTGGTTCCTGTGAAGGTACTTGGGTCCCACAAACGGCGATAATTCACATAAAAATTAGCAAAGAAATTATTGAGTTTTTCCGTTGGCTCGAAGATTCGGTAGTTAATATCAATGCCGAAATTGTTGAAGTTGTTTCGAAAGTTCAAGCCCATGTCATTGATATCATACTTCTCATCAGCAAAACGATGGTCAAAACTATAACGGAATTTTCCGTGCGATTTACCGATCCTGAAAAAAGTACTTAATCCCGAGCTAATGCCATCTGGTAAATCGACATTACTCATTTTAACGTCTCCACGTATGTTATAGGTGTTTCTCTTGTTGGAAATATTACTAACAAGGGCCGTGACATTTCCATCCCTAAAACCTCCTTCCCTGGTCACATTGGTGTTAACAAGACTGATAGATGAATTCTGATTGAAATTCTGGTCAAGAACAAAAATATTGTAATTCGCCAAAGGTTCTACAACCTCTTTCCTTATTTCGCCAGTACTGCTATTTCGAATTGTCGCATCTGTTTTTTCGGTGATGGCATTAAAAAAACCAATTCCTAATCCGTTCTTGGTACGTCCCGAAACCTTAACTGCGTTAAGCGTCTTTACTTCATTGGGGAAATCCAAAACCTCCTCGTCGGCTACCAAGTCTGGACTTCTGGTAGGCGCATTACCGATTCGTCTTGAGAAGAAAAGATTGCCTTTATTGAACAAGTCTACACCTTCTTTAAAGAACTGGCGCTGCTCGCCAAACGTCTGCTCAAAAGGACCAAGATTAAGGGTCACGTTATCAAAAGCCGCTTGACTAAAATCTGGAATAAGGGTAGCGTCAAGGGTAAAGTTTTCTGTAATTCCGAATTTAACATCCATCCCAAAGTTGTAGTTAGGACTTCTCATGTTGTTATAGATGGCAGAAGTAAAAGGGTAGAAGGCCAGTCTAGTTGGAGGGTCGATATTTTCAATTCCTGTTAATTCTCCATGATATAGACCAATATTACCTTTAGTGATGTCTATAGGATTCCATGTGTATTGCGTGTTGTCTATCCTGAATCGTCTATGAAATTGTACTCCCCAGGTCTTAACGTCTTTTGAGAATCTTAAGGCCCTGTAAGGAATTTTCATTTCCACGATCCAGCCATCGTCCACGATTTTCACAGCACTGTCCCAAACCGCATTCCATCCAAAATCCTCCCCATTTCCGGGAGAAGCTACAGCATCGGCTTGTGTCCCAGAACTAAATACAAAAAACTCAGTATCGTTCTGAGAATCATTGTTAGGATTAAGGACAACAATGAAGAAGTCCGATTGCCCAAAATTATCTCGACTCGTAAATTGTTTCTGAATGTCTTCTGGTTTGTCCTTTAAATATGCAGAAACATAAATGGCCTGATCGTCGTAGGTCATTCGAACAGATGTTTTCTTATGCTCAGGCAAGGTGACACCCATTTCTGGTCGAAACTGAATGAAGTCAGTTGCTACTTCGGCATTCTGCCATGCAGTATCATCTAGTACACCATCGATTTTTGGTGCATCGGAAGTTCTTAGAATGGTCATGGATTTTTTCTCCTGTGCTGCTAAGGAAAACGCAATTAGCACAGAAATAATGAAAATTGGTATTCTCATAATTAATTGGTCGGCAGTTTTATTAAAGACTACATAACGAATTCAATGTTACAGTCTAAACAAATCTACATTGCACATTTGTGTTCTAGTCATAAGTAAACGTTAAAACATATTGAGATTGTTAATGTTCCAGAAGGATATTGTTTTTACTTCTTCCAGTGATATTTTGTTTATTTTTACTAAAAAAACAGGATGCCATACAGGAAATTCGAGGAATACAATATAAAAGTAACAGATGATGCGAAAGAAAGTTTCAAGGACATAATAGAGAGCCTTGGAGAAAACGCATCAAGAGAAGGATTGAAGAAAACTCCTGAACGAGCTGCAAAGGCAATGCAATTCTTAACTCAAGGATATGATCAAGATCCAGTAAAAATCCTTAAAAGTGCCATGTTCAAGGAAGGATATGACGAAATGGTCATTGTAAAGGATATTGAATTGTATTCCCTTTGCGAACATCATATCTTACCATTTTTTGGTAAAGCACATATCGCCTATATACCTGATGGTTATATCGTTGGATTGAGCAAGATACCTAGAATAGTAGATGTCTTTGCGCGACGTTTGCAAGTACAAGAGAGATTGACTCATGATATCCTAGAATGTATAAATAATACGCTTAAACCTAAAGGGGTTGCTGTGGTAATTGAGGCTGCTCATATGTGTATGATGATGCGTGGTGTCCAGAAACAGAATTCTGTAACGACCACCTCGGGCTTTCGAGGCCAGTTCGAGAAAATTGAAACAAGGAATGAATTCTTGAAGCTTATAAGTGATAAATTGTCATAAATTTTTGGCACTTTTATTGCATTGAAAATCCTGAAAACAATTAATACACAATTACCTTGGACACAGAGAACAAATACAAAAAACTGGCCGTTAGCATTCTTCTTGATGCAGCAGGATATATATCATTTATATTTCCTTTATTCGACATTGCATGGGCGCCATTATCAGCTTACTTAATGACAAAAATGTATAAAGGCAGAACTGGCAAGATCGCCGGAGCAATTGCTTTTATTGAAGAGGCCATGCCTATGCTTGACATTATCCCTACATTTACATTGATGTGGCTGTATAGTTATGTTTTCAAGACCCAGGAGACTATCATAGAGGTGAGCAATAATTAATAGGTATTCTAATCTAAGCAGGTTCCTTTAAATCCGGATAATATCTCATTAATTGAATCGTGGTTGTCTTTTTCTACATTGGTCCAATGCATCGCTTCTGATAGGTTCTGGACTATTTTAATGTCCATTGGTAGGGATCTTCTGCCATACATTGCATAAATACTTGTGGTAACAAGGCTTAAGGCCGAATTCGAAATTATGGCGGATTTTCTCGTTCCAATAAATTCCTTATGTTGACTAACGAATGTGATATATTCCATTAGTTCTTTTTCGCTGAAAATATTTCGAGCATCCCTAAAATCTACAATG
>JABDMQ010000272.1 GCA_013001365.1 Flavobacteriaceae bacterium | reverse complement strand
CAGATTGTTTGGCATTTGGTATATCAACAAAATACAAGGAAGACTTGTCCCTATCATTACTCACTTCAAATGTCGGAATTTCAACATCCTTAGCTTCCCACTTTGATTCTAGGTCCTTCAACGCTTTAAGGGCATTCTTCTGGTTTATATTACCAACAATATGAAATCTGCTCACCGATGGCGAATAATTCTTATCGTAGAAGGCCTTAAGGTCTTCCATTGTAATGGATTCTACAGATTCTTCTGTCCCGCTTGTAGGATGTGCAAAAGGATGATCTTCGCCATAGATCAACTTGTTGTATACATTTCGAGCGACGATATTAGGATTCGCAGCCGAGCGCTTGATGCGATTGATCGTACTGGTCTTGATGCGTCCTAACTCCTCTTCATCCCACCTTGGTTCAAGTAAAATCTCTTCAACTAGGTCCATGGTCTTTTCGAAGTTCCTTACAAGTGTATTCCCTCGAATTGTAATGGACTCTCGTCCAGTAACCATGTTAATGGAGGCACCTAACAGTTCAATTTCTTCTTCAAGTTCTTCAGGTGTCTTATTAGCTGTTCCTTCCATCATGATATCGGTCATGAGGTTTGCAACTCCAACTTTATCAAAAGAATCCAGTAAATGTCCACCATCAATGGTCATACTGAAGTTAACCAGTGGTAATTCGGTTTGCTCGATTCCGTAAACCCTCATGCCATTTGCAAGTGTCGTGTCCCAAGATTCCGGTATGTTAAGCTTAGGTGATTCGCCTTGTTCTGGTTCTACCGACCTATCAAAAACGGAAGGCGTTTTAGCGACTTCATCTTCTGCATCGACGATGGCTTTTTCAACATTTTCCTTTATCTCCTCCTCTACCACGGCCGCAACTTGCGAATTCTTTGCAGCCAAATCGACTTGTCCCTTAGGGACGAAACTTGTTAAGATATATGGCTTGTCCTTGATATAATTCTCATATACTCGCATGACATCATCCTTGGTAACCTTCTTGATATTCTCGATATCTTCAGTGATAAAACCAGGATCTCCTGCAAAAACATTGTATTGCGCTAACTGGAAGGATTTACCGAGGACGCTACTAATGCCGTTATAAAAATCGGTTTCAAGACTTGCCTTGATTCGTTCGATATCCCTATCTGTAATTCCTTCGGTTTCAAATTTTTCTAATGCTTCGAAAATAGCATCTTCGACATCTGCCAAGCTTTTCCCATCGTTAGCAGTAATATTGATCCTGAAATCTCCTGCTATTTCCTGTGAACTATTCCAGGCATTTGTACTTGAGGTCAATTCCTTCTCTTTTACCAGGACCTTATACAATGGAGCCTTCTTGCCATTTGCTAGTAGTTGACCTAAAAAATCCAAAGCATAAGCATCATCTGTATATTGTTGGACAGTTGGCCAAACCATATTTAGCTGTGGCGCTTTTGCAAAGTTATCTTCATGCATAAAACGCTTAGTTTCGTTTATAGTAACTGGTTGAGGCTCCAACTTGGCGACCTCCTGGCGTCTTTTGATCTCCCCGAAATATTTTTCGATCAGGGCTTTGGCTTCATCAGTTTCAAAGTCTCCTGCCAATACCAAAGTTGCATTGTTCGGGCCATAATACTTGTCGTAAAACTCCTTGACATCTTCTATAGTAGCATTCTGTAGATCGACTAATTCGCCAATTACTTGCCAATTGTATGGATGTCCTTCAGGATAAATTGCTTTGTCGATTACCCATCTGGTATGGCCATATGGATTATTGTCAACGCGTTGTCTTTTCTCGTTTTGGACAACTTCCTGCTGATTATAGAAAGCTGATTCTGTAACTGTATTTATCAAATAGCCCATACGATCGCTTTCTAGCCACATGATCATTTCCATGGCATTATTAGGAACTACTTCGTAGTAGATGGTGCCATCTTTCCATGTTCCTCCATTCAATGTTCCACCAGCATCCTGTATCTTCTTGAAGAATTGGTCTTGTGCCACATTCTCGGATTCTTGGAACAACATATGCTCGAATAAATGGGCAAATCCGGTTCTACCGGTTTTTTCTCGGTTAGAACCAACACCATACTGAATGGCCAAAGAAACAATAGGGTCTGATTTATCTTGGTGCAGTACCACCTGAAGACCATTGTCCAACTCATATTTCTCATATTCCAAGGCCAGTTTATCGCCACCTGCTCCATCTTGCTTGCAAGATGTAAAACCTACAATAAGCATTGCTGCAATGGCAAATACCTTGATTTTCATAATTTTCATAAAACGTGTGAATTTGATTAGATGCTAAAAATAATCATTGCCTAGGAGAAGCATGTTGAATAAACTCTTAAAAAATGTTAAAAACAAGCCTTATTAATCCTAGTATTCATCACCTTATCGAAGAAATTGGTCTTAAGATGGCTATATCAAGGTTTATTTTCAAAATAATATATATTTGGAGCCTCAATGAACTTCAAACCTCAAGAAATTGCTATTTAATTCCATAGATTTTGCAATTTTCCTTCCAATAGTGTTCTTACTCTATTGGTTCGTGACGCAGAAGAACCTGAAACTTCAGAATCTTTTACTGCTAATAGCTAGTTATTTTTTTTATGGCTGGTGGGATTGGAAGTTCCTTTCACTCATCGTATTTAGTTCCTTCGTAGATTATTACGTAGGCAGAGGGCTTGCAAAGCAAGAAAACACCAAAAAGAGAAAACTACTTCTGCTAACAAGTGTCTTGGTGAATCTAGGCTTCCTAGGATTCTTCAAGTATTACAATTTTTTCGCAGAGAATTTTGCAGAGGCATTTACGCTTTTAGGTCAACCAATTCAAGCATCCAGCTTGAACATCATATTACCCGTTGGTATAAGTTTTTATACCTTTCAAACACTGAGTTACTCCATCGATGTTTACAAGCGAAAAATGGAGCCAACAATAGACATACTTGCCTTTTTTGCTTTTGTTAGTTTCTTTCCCCAGTTAGTGGCTGGACCAATAGAGCGTGCAACGAACTTATTACCGCAATTCTATAAGAAAAGAGAATTTGTTTACAACAAAGCCGTTGATGGCTTGCGACAGATATTATGGGGATTGTTCAAGAAAATTGTCATAGCAGATAACTGTGCGGAGATGGCCAACAAGATATTTGATGGCTCGGCCGACCTCAATGGAAGTTCTTTATTATTGGGAGCGTTTTTCTTCGCTTTCCAGATATATGGCGACTTTTCAGGATACTCTGATATAGCCATCGGAACATCAAGACTGTTTGGTTTCGATCTTATGAAGAACTTTGCATTCCCTTATTTTTCGAGGGATATAGCTGAATTTTGGAGACGTTGGCATATTTCACTCTCAACTTGGTTCAGGGATTATCTATATATTCCTCTTGGAGGTAGTCGTGGAGGTACATGGATGAAGGTTCGCAATACTTTCATAATATTCATAGTCAGTGGATTTTGGCATGGCGCCAATTGGACCTTCATAGTCTGGGGTGCTTTGAACGCTATATATTTTCTGCCATTGTTACTTTTAAAAAGAAACAGGCAAAACATTGGCGATATAGCAGAAGGAAGGTTATTGCCTAACATAAGGGAGTTTTTTGGCATGACCACTACGTTCTTGCTGACCCTGCTGGCCTGGGTATTCTTCAGGGCTGAAAATTTAGGACATGCATTAAGCTATCTTTCTGGCATTTTCTCTATGTCTTTATTCGAATTCCCTGATTTTGGCCTTGGCATGAATGCCATATTGGCAATTCTTCTCACTATATCCTTTGTTTTTATTGAATGGCTAGGAAGGCATAACGAGTATGCCATCGAGAAATTAGGCCTTAATTGGAAACGACCTATACGCTATGCCATGTATTATACCCTAATTTTGATTATCCTGTTTTTAGGCGGTAGTCAACAAGAATTCATATATTTTCAGTTCTAATGAGTATAGCTAATTTCATAAAAAGGTCTCTCAAATTCTTAGGTCTGTTCCTGGCCTTCGCGATTTTGTCATTGGTCTTGATTGGTTCGACATTTGAGTTCTTGCCGCATACCAAATATTACGGGCAAGATTATGAAAAGGCATTCAATAAAAAAGACCTGGGTTTACTAGCTATTGGCAATAGTAAACTTTTGGCCTCATTGGACAATACCACCCTACAAAAAGAACTGGGTCTTGAACCTGTTAACTTAGGGAGTATTTTTAGTAATCTATCCGTTACAAGATTAACCTTCGAGTCCTATTTGAATAATTGCGAGGTCATGCCGAAAATGGTGTTAATGGAAGTGTCTTGGTTTACCTTTAACCCTGTGAGAACCCAATTCAATGAGATTGGGGGCGACTTGTTCCTTAACGATTACAAGTTATGGCCTGAGGCATTAAACTACTACCCAGAGATCATTGATCCATTAAGAAAATCCTTTATGAGACAGGTCTATTCGAAGGTCATGCCTATCGGCGACATTGATTATTCCTCAGAGTTCAAGGATATGTCGCGGTTTGAAAAGACCTATGATTTCAAGTTATCAGAATTTGAAGAAGTATTCCCAGATCATATCGCAGGTGTGGACCCTGAATTGTTGGCCGAATTCGAAAGAATCGTGAATCTATGCAAGGAAAACAATATCCAATTGGTGCTTTATACCGCTCCTGAGGTTAGTGAGTACCGATCGCTTCAGACTGATATAGAAGATATAAAGACTATCTTCAGAAATATTCCGGACGTTCCTTATCTGGATTATTCTGAAGGCGGCGAATTCTTCAAAAAGGATTACGAGTTATGGATGAAGGATTCTCATCACCTTAACGAGAATGTACGGTATAGTGAAATCTTGGCCAAGGACATTAAAGCAAAACTCGATCTTTAAAGAGACCAATTATTGTTTCAAAATGTATCGGACTTCGACAACTGGGAGTATCATAATAAATTATTATCTTTCAACTTGCCAATCAGGACTTCATAGTTAATCAACTGCATCATCTTTGGAAGAGAAAAAAGCATCAAAAAAATGGCTTAAGACTATACAGATCTTAGCTGCGTACCTCGTTGCCGCCTGGACCTTTTTGCAATTTGTCGATTGGGCACTAAACCGATATAGCATCTCTCCATATTGGGTTGATCTACTTCTGTGGGTTTTTATTGGAATTATTCCATCTCTGATAATTTACCTATACAATCAAGACCGTATCAATAAGAGAGTGTTAAAATTACGTGAGAAGATCATATTTCCGCTTAATGTTCTGTTGATTATGGTGGTAACTTATTTTGGATTTGGAAACAGTGATCTTGGTGCCACTACTAAAGAAATTAGTTATACTGACAATTCTGGTGAATTACAGACCCAAATGATAACTAAAGAGGAGTTTAGGGTAAATCTACCCATATTCAATTTTGAAGGGAAAACTCAAGACGGCAGCAAAATGTGGATGAATCGAGTAATTAATAATTTGCTTCTTTTGGATTTAGAGCAAGACAAGAATATTACTCCCGCGACCTTGGGGTCTATTGAAAACATTACTGATAAAGTAAATCAAGCCAATGCATTTTCAGATTATTATGTTGATGGTGAATTTGATTACAGTGACAGTATTTATAGCATTACTCCCATAATTCACAACAGTAAAAATGGTAAAGAATTAAACAGACAAACCTTTACTGGGCCTGATTTTTTTGATTTAATAGATGAGATCAGTATTTATGTAAGAGATAATGTTGGTATTGTTCAAGAAATGCGTGACCAATACATAGATATGGATATCAAGGATTTCACAACGACATCTCTAGACGCCTTAAAGGAATACCATTTTGGCAGGCACGACATTGCTACAGAAATTGACCCAACTTTTGCACTTGCTTATTATTTTAAATCTGTTAGAGGCACTTATTATAGTCAAGGACAATTAGAAGAGCAATATCAAATAGATAGAGCTTATGAAAATCGTAGAAAACTTCCTTTACAACTTCAGCTTAAAGTATTAATTCAAAGACATATCGCTTACAACCATTGGAAAGAAGCTGAAGAATTGGTTAAATTACAATTGGAAATAGATCCAAACGATATTGTTTATAGCAATTTACTGTATACAATTTATAGCGAAACGAGAAATTTCGATGAGTATTTAGAAGTTACCAAAGCAAGATATAATGAACAACTAATTCCAGATGCTTATTCAGTCATGCAATACAGACAAGCATTATTGGTGAATGGCAAATATGAAAAAGTGATTGATCTGGTGAATAAGTATCAATCACTATTACCAAATAACAATAGTGTTTCCCCTTTTAAAACAGAAGCCTTAATACTTAATGGTGATCTAGAAAAAGCAAGAAAAAACCATAATAAAACAATGTTATTTCACCCAGATGATGGATATATCAATGATTTAATTGAAGAATCTATAAATTATCAAATGAGTGACGCGTATAATGCTGATCATTCGCGTTTCTTCGGAGAATTTCGCAGTGCTAGAGCAGAACAAGTTGTTGATTATTTTGAAGACGATAATATATTTTTATCGTACAGCTCCAACCAAATAATTGATTATGCTAATATGATTTCTGAAAATAAGATAATATTTACTTATCCAGAAAATTCTTTTTCCATTGGGCAAGAATTTCAAAAGAATACTGAAGGGGAAGTTTATAGAATTAAGTCTATTCAATACTATTCTTATAAAAACCCAGAAACGTTTTGGTTTTATAAAGAAAATGACCGCATAAAAAAAGCAGACTCTTTACTTAAAGCCTCGAATTATACAGATGCCGAAGTTGCCTATACTGAAGCTATTAGTAAGCATCCAGACCATTTTTATTTAAAAGATGCCTTGGCACATATAAAATACATGAAAACAATAGACGCCGAAGCCCTTAGCAAACAATATCAAGCAATTTCTGGAACCTATGGTGCTCGAAAATTTTGGGTAGAAGACAATAAATTATTTTATAAGTTAGGAATTAATTACAAAAAAGAGTTGTTACCTATTTCAAAAAACAGATATATTACATTGTCAAGTTATTGGAGCAATTGCGAATTTGAATTTCTAGACGACAATTCCATTGCCTCTTTCACATGGGAATATGACCATGAAAATATGAAATGGAAAAAACTAGATGATGCCAATAATTATATTTTAAGAGATGAGTGATTAGCCCAACCAACCCTCACGATCCAAACTTCGATACTGTATGGCCTCGCTAATATGCGCTCCGGTTATATCTGCAGCACCTTCAAGGTCGGCTATGGTCCTGGACACCTTTAGTATCCTATCATAAGCTCTTGCAGAAAGATTCAAGCGTTCCATAGCGGTTTTCAATAACTGCATAGACGCTTCGTCTAACTTGCAATGCTTTCTGATCTGTTTGGTGTTCATTTGCGCATTGTAATGCACTACGTCAGACTCCTTGAAACGTTCTGATTGACGATTCCTTGCTTTGGTGACACGTTCACGTATTTCAACCGAGGTCTCGCCTTTTCTTTCATCGGATAACTTTTCAAAAGGTACAGGTGTCACTTCAATATGAATATCAATTCGATCCAATAAAGGACCAGAGATCTTACTTAGATACCGTTGCATTTCTGCAGGAGATGACGTCACAGGAGAATCTGGATCATTAAAATACCCACTCGGACTCGGGTTCATACTTGCCACCAACATAAAAGACGAAGGATACGTCACCGTGAATTTAGCTCTGGAGATTGTGACTTCACGATCTTCCAGTGGTTGACGCATGACCTCCAACACTTCGCGTTTGAACTCCGGTAATTCATCCAAGAACAATACACCATTATGAGACAATGAAATCTCCCCAGGTTGCGGATAACTGCCACCGCCAACAAGAGCAACATTAGAAATCGTATGATGCGGACTCCTAAACGGACGCTGAGCCATCAATCCACTGTCCTTGACTCGTCCAACCACTGAATGGATCTTGGTAGTTTCTAAGGCCTCTTTAAGAGTCATTGGAGGCAATATACTTGGCAAGCGCTTAGCCAACATGGTCTTTCCGGCACCTGGTGGACCAATTAAAATAATATTATGACCTCCTGCTGCGGCGATTTCCATGCAACGTTTTATGCTTTCTTGACCTTTTACATCGGCGAAATCGAATTCTGGAAAATTTAGGTTCTTGGCAAATTCTTCACGTGTATTGATAATGGTTTGCTCTAACGATTCGCCTTTATCAAAATAATCTATCACCTGCGTTATA
>JABDMQ010000248.1 GCA_013001365.1 Flavobacteriaceae bacterium | reverse complement strand
ATGTACCTTTATGCATATATAGAGGCTAAAGCAGACGAAAAAAAGAAAAATTCTTAGGCTGGGGAAAACTTTACTTTAGCATTACGGAATTTATAGTCAAAGATCATTGTTTGTTATGGACAATGGTGTTTTGCTATTTTCTAAAGTAAACCTCCTCGAAAGGTACCCTGAACCTAGGGCCATAAATACCTTTTTCCTCGTTACGTATCCCACAACCAATTACCATATTGATCTCTGCACCTCGTGGTAGGCCAAGAATTTTCTTGACCCTTAAAGTATCACTGCCTTCCATAGGGCAGGTATCATAGCCTATGGCCGCCATGCTAATCATGAAATTCTGAGCTGCCAAACCAGCACTTTTATGGGCTACTATACGCATATCGCTTAATTTTGCTTGCCTGTAAATGGGTCTGAACAAGCCGACGACTTGAAAGATTAAATACTTGATCCAACCAAGAATTCCAAAGAAATCGAAATAGGTAAAAGGAATAAGCTTGCCGTAGTAATCCGTGACCATTTTCTTGCGCTTTTGATCCCTCTCAGATAGGTCCGGCTTACTATAGGCTTTATTTATGAATGCTAAATTGGCTTTTGCTCGTTTTCGCCAAAGGTCCTTGCGTACAATCACCACCACCAACTGTTGTGCTGTTTTTGCTGCACTTTGGTTAAAACAGGCTTTCGCAAGTTCAGCGAGAATGTTTTTATTGGTGACATGATAGAACTCCCATAATTGCAAATTACTACTGGTGGGTGCTAGTGATGCATTGTAAAGGCATTGCTTGACTTTTTCAGGGTTTATCGAGACATCTTGATATACTCGGGTAGAACGCCTATAGTTTATTGCTTCTGTAACCGTTTTTTCCATATTGCTTGTGTTATACCAATCGTTTATTTCTAAATGCAATTCCAGTACCCGTTTTTAGATAGCGTTCAAAATCATAAGCTTTCTGTTTGTTTTCAAAAAGGGAGAGATGAACTAACTTAACGGGAAGCCTCGTCTTCGTAAAGCCAACTTCACCTTTATTATGTGCCTTCGTTCGAGATTCGATATTAGTTGTATAGCCAGTATAATAAGTGTTGTCGTTACATAAAAGTATATAAACACCATAAGGTAATTCCATAGGATTTCATTAAGATTTATGGGTTCGTGGATCGGCATCCACCGAAGCCCTTGTACTTCGCTTTCAAATTTAACGATAACATTAAAAAGCCCTACTTCGCTCCTCATAAATTCGGAGCTTCGTAGGGCGTAGGTGGAGCCGGAGAGAATCGAACTCTCGTCCAAACAAGCCATCAAAGAGCTTTCTACACGTTTAGTCTTTAATTGGTTTTCGATAATAAGCTGACCAAAGACCGCCTACTCATTACTTATCTTCTTAAGTTTCAAATTAGTATCGAAGTTCTACCAATTCTATGTTAACTTTTACGATGCCTCTAACAGAACGCCGTTAACCAAGGCTTTCAAGAGACATTTAGCTTTCCCGCCTTGCGGGACTAGGCCAATCCTACTATAATTCAGATTATGCAGCTAAAGCGTAGTTATTATCGCCGTTTAAATTGTGAAATAGCGTTTTACGAGCATCAATTTCATTGCTCGACGTGCTTACCGTTTAATTCAACTCGCTGTCAAAACCAGTCGACCCCAATAAAATTAAGAACTTCTTGTGGTTGGCAAAGTTAACCAAAAGTTTGCTTAACCCTGCAAATCCAATTATTTTAGCGCAAATTCTGTACCAATACCATTTATGAAGTTTGCACTGATCAAAGAGCGTAAAAACCCGCCAGACAGACGTGTCGTTTTGTCACCACAAGCATGCCTTAAATTAGTAGAGGATTATCCTCAAGCCAAAGTGTTTGTTGAATCTTCAGACATCCGTATCTTCATGGATGAAGCCTATAAAGCTTTGGGATTCAGGGTTTCAAAAGATGTTTCCGATTGTGATGTGTACCTTGGTGTAAAAGAAGTGCCCATAGATGATTTGATACCTAATAAATCTTATTTTTTCTTTTCGCATACAATCAAGAAGCAGCCATATAACAGGAAGTTGTTAAAAGCCATGCTGGATAAGAACATAACCTTTTATGACCATGAGACACTTGTCAATGAAAATGGTTTCAGGATTATAGGTTTTGGTTATTATGCTGGTCTTGTCGGGGCCTATAATGGTTTCAGGGCATTAGGGATTCGAGATGGCCTGTTTGACCTCCCTAAGGTTGCGACCTTACCAGACCTAGATGCATTGAAGGCAGAACTTGATAAGATTACTATTCCAAAGATCAAGATATTGCTTTCCGGAACCGGTAAAGTGGCCAAAGGTGCAAAAGAGATCTTGGACCACCTAAAGATCAAGGAAGTCAGTGATGCTTTATACTTAACAAGCACATTTTCCGAGCCCGTGTATTGCTTGGTAGATGTCATGGAATACTCCAAACGAATAGATGGAAGAGTTGGTGATAAATGGGAATTCTATAAAGACCCTTCAGGATATGAAAGCAATTTCATGCCTTATGCCAAGGAAACCGATTTTTTCATTGCTGGACATTTCTATGGCAATGATGCACCCTACTTGTTTACAAGAGAGGATGCCAAGCATCCAGACTTCAATATAAACCTCGTGGCCGATATAAGTTGTGATATCGATGGACCTGTTGCATCTACTATAAGGGCATCGACCATTGCAAACCCGTTCTATGGGTATCACCCACAAACAGAAAAGGAAGTGCCTTATAATGTAATTGGCGCTATAATGGTCATGGCTGTTGATAACTTACCTTGCGAGCTACCTGATAATTCAAGTCGAGGATTTGGATATACGTTTCTTCATGAGGTTATTCCAGCATTCTTCAATGAAGACAAAGATGGTATACTAGCACGTGCTAAGGTTTGCGAAAACGGAAAGCTCACTGAGCGTTTTGCTTATTTGCAGGATTACGTGGATGGAATTGAATAATTGAAACTGTACCTTCATGAATCCTGCAGAAGAATACATCCTGAATCAACCAGAACCATTTCGTTCGATCTTAATGCATTTGCAAGTTGTTCTAGAGCACACACTTCCTGAAGCAGAATTGAAGTACAAATGGCGTATCCCTTGCTATTATATTGGTAAGAAACCAATATGCTATTTCAATGCCAGCTATAAAAACCAATACGTGGATGTTGGATTTTGGCAGTTAGCCCATCTCTTGACCAAATGGGATGAGTATTTGGTAAAAGAAAATCGTAAAGTAGTGAAGTCATTACGCTATAGGTCTTTGGAAGAGATTAATGACGAAATCTTTATTGCTATACTAAAGAAGGCAGAAAAACATAAAGACGAGAAATTCTACAAGAGGAAATAGTCTAAAGTGTATTGACCAGCTTTCTAATAGCCACTAAATTACTTAAAAGGTTTTCTAGATTGTCCAAATGAAGCATATTGGCACCATCACTCTTGGCATTGGCAGGGTCAAAATGGGTTTCGATGAACAAACCATCAACATTATTGACCACTCCTGCACGTGCTATGGTCTCGATCATGTCAGGACGTCCGCCAGTAACACCAATACTCTGGTTGGGCTGCTGTAACGAATGGGTGACATCAAGGATAACTGGCGCAAATTCTTTCATTGTTGGGATGCCTCGAAAGTCCACGATCATGTCTTGATACCCGAACATAGTGCCACGGTCGGTGATCCAAGCTTTGTCCGATCCTGAATCCTTAACCTTTTGCACAGCATGTTTCATGGCCTCAGGACTCATGAATTGGCCTTTTTTTAAATTGACAACTTTGCCAGTCTTGGCAGCTGCTAAGACCAAGTCTGTTTGACGCACCAAGAAAGCAGGAATCTGTAAAACATCAACAAATTCAGCAGCCATGGAGGCATCGCTAGCTTCATGGATATCAGTTACTGTAGGAATGTCGAAGGTTTCAGACACTTTTTGAAGGATCTTAAGTGCTTTTTCATCCCCAATTCCAGTGAAACTATCGATCCTGCTCCGGTTTGCTTTCTTGAAGCTTCCCTTAAAGACATATGGAATAGATAAGGAATCTGTTATCTTCAATACTTTTTCAGCAATGCGAAGGGCCATGTCTTCACCTTCGATAGCACAAGGTCCGGCCAGTAAGAAAAAGTTGTTTGAATTAGTATGTTTTAACTTAGGAACATCTTGAAGATTCATGGCTTATTGTATTCTATCAATAAGTCGCAAAGATAATCATTTAAAAGCTTCTACTAGACTGTTCCTGATCATCCAAAGTGCCATTACGAAATTTGCAATTGCGAACATCCCAATATAGATCAAGAAATCTTTGGTTCCAGTCGTCAAGGAGGAAATCTGAAATAGATCAGCAAGGAATACTATGATCAAATAAGAAGAAAGGCAAACGAAAGTGATTCCTAAGGTGAAATTCAGCTTTCTGTTTGGTTTGATAATCTGCCAAAGAAACGGAACGCCCAACAATAGGATAGGGAAGGCAGTTAGCCCTTCAGTCCTATTTACAATCGTGAAGAAATAGCCAACAGCTGCTATGAAATAAAAATAGGGTACAAATTTGGAGTACTTGTTCATTGTTTTCATCTTGAATTAGTAAAATGTATTCATCCCAATGGTTATCGGGAGCTTGGCTTGGTCATGAATTATAACGACGAATGAATTGAAACAGTATCGCAAGAATTGACTATAACAAGAATTTAACTATTTAGTGTTCTTCAACTTACAATAGATACTATTATAATTAAACGTACCTTTGCGCGCTTAAATATAGCTTCATTATGGCAGATATCAAGAATATAGCAATCATAGCTCACGTAGACCACGGCAAGACAACCTTGGTTGATAAGATCATGTACCATTGTCAACTATTTCGTGAGAATGAGAACAAAGGTGACCTTATCCTGGACAATAATGACCTGGAGCGCGAACGAGGCATAACAATTACTTCAAAAAATGTTTCGGTGATATACAAGGACACCAAGATCAATATCATAGACACACCTGGTCACGCT
Source organism: Flavobacteriaceae bacterium (assembly GCA_013001365.1). Classification (GTDB taxonomy): domain Bacteria; phylum Bacteroidota; class Bacteroidia; order Flavobacteriales; family Flavobacteriaceae; genus JABABD01. The sequence goes on along the minus strand of JABDMQ010000248.1, from coordinate 3,293 downwards.
GATTTTGGAGGTGAGGTAGAGCGTGTTTTGAACATGGCCGATGGCGTTTTGCTGTTAGTCGATGCTTTTGAAGGACCAATGCCGCAAACACGATTTGTCTTACAGAAAGCCATTGACCTTGGATTGAAACCCTGCGTGGTGATCAATAAGGTAGATAAGGAGAATTGCACACCTGATGAAGTACATGAAGCTGTTTTTGACTTGATGTTCGAGTTAGGCGCTGAAGAATGGCAGCTTGATTTCCCAACGGTTTATGGATCTGCCAAGCATAATTGGATGAGCGAAGATTGGCAGCAACCATCAGAAAACATCGAACCATTGTTAGATATGGTCATCGAGCATATACCTTCTCCTGAGATACCAGAAGGTAATACTCAAATGTTGATTACATCATTGGACTATTCGTCTTTTACTGGACGGATTGCCATAGGAAGGTTGAATCGAGGTGAATTAAAAGTAGGCCAGAATATCTCATTGGTCAAAAGAGATAAAAGCATTGTTAAATCAAGAATAAAGGAACTGCATACGTTTGAAGGTCTTGGCAGAAAGAAAGTAGATAATGTGCAAGCTGGAGATATATGTGCCATTGTTGGTTTAGAAGGATTCGAGATCGGTGATACCATTGCCGATTTTGAAAACCCAGAAGGTCTCAAGACCATTGCAATTGATGAACCGACCATGAGTATGTTGTTCACGATCAATGATTCTCCATTTTTTGGAAAAGACGGTAAATATGTAACCTCGAGGCATATCAAGGAACGTTTAACGAAAGAACTTGAAAAGAACTTAGCATTAAGGGTAGAAGAAACAGATAGTGCTGATAAGTTCATCGTATATGGAAGAGGTGTTCTGCATTTGTCAGTTCTGATCGAAACTATGCGTAGGGAAGGATATGAATTACAGATAGGTCAGCCGCAAGTGATCATAAAAGAAATTGACGGCGTTAAATGCGAACCAGTAGAAGACATGACCATTGACCTTCCAGAATCTGTTTCTGGAAAAGCCATAGAAATGGTGTCCTTAAGAAAAGGGGAGATGACCAGTATGGAAGCTAAAGGTGAGAGGATGGTATGTAAATTCATTGTGCCGTCTCGAGGCATCATTGGTTTAAGGAACCAGTTGCTTACAGCGACTGCTGGAGAAGCGATAATGGCACACAGATTCAAGGAATATCAACCAATTAAAGGAGGTATTCCGGAACGCCAGAATGGGTCTTTAGTATCAATGGAAAATGGCCAGGCCATTCCTTATTCTATAGATAAATTGCAAGACCGAGGGAAGTTCTTCATTGATCCAGGAGAAGATATCTATGAAGGACAGGTAATTGGGGAGAACTCTCGAGGTGACGACATGACCATTAACGTAACAAAGACCAAAAAACTTTCGAACGTTCGCTCTGCAGGAGCAGATGACAAAGCAAAGATTGTTCCGGCCATTAAGTTCTCATTAGAAGAAGCCTTGGAATACATTCAAAAAGATGAGTATGTTGAGGTTACACCTAACCATTTGAGATTGCGAAAGATCTTTTTAAAGGAAGTTGAGAGAAAGCGAAACAAGGCCATTTAATGGCCTAATACCTTATCTTTACATTTAATGGATTTTTTAGGAATAAGTGTTACAGATTGGATAGGCTATTCTGCAATGGCCATGATACTTATTTCATTCTTGATGAAAAACGTTAATAAGCTAAGGATCATCAATTCAATCGGCTGTATTCTTTTCGTAATATATGGCTTTCTTTTAGCTACTGCATGGCCTATAATCATAGCAAATGCAGCCATTATATGCATTAACCTATATTACCTTCTTGTCAATAAAAATTAGTACTTTGGCAATGCGTAAACACTAAATTCGCCCAAATATCTTCACTGTAGAGAAATACCGTTCGACTCATAAGATCCTTTGGGACGATTTTGTTGACAGGGCTAAGAATGCTACTTTTTTATTCAAGAGAGACTTCATGGATTATCATAATGATAGATTCCATGACCATTCGATTCTTGTTTACAAGAAAGGGGAAATAGTGGCCATTTTCCCAGCAAATGAATTGAACGAAACTGTCTATTCGCACCAAGGCCTGAGTTATGGTGGGTTAGTGCTGAAACAAACCATAGATTTATATGATGTCATTGCGGTTTTCAAGGAACTTCTTGAATACTATTCGAAAAACGCCATTAAGGAAATAGAGATAAAATTGCTTCCACGAATGTATCATGTTTTGCCCAGCGATGAGATAGATTACATCTTATTTAAACTGGGGGCTAAATGCATTCGCAAGGATGTGGCATTTACCATTGACAATAGTAATAAACTGGCTGTTACATCCTCGAATAGGATTCGTGGATTAAAAAAGGCCACTAAGCAAGGCGTTATAGTCAATGAAGAAGATCACTTCGATTCTTTCTGGAATGAAATCTTGATCCCAAATCTCAAATTGACTCATGATGTTTCACCTGTTCATAGCATAGAAGAAATCACTTCTTTAAAGGAAAAATTTCCAAATAATATCCGTCAATTCAATGCGTATTTGGATGATGACATCGTAGCTGGAGTCACTATTTTCGAAACTCGGAATGTTGCGCATGCGCAATATATTTCTGCTGATAAAAATCGACAAGAGCACGCAGGATTGGATTTGATTTTTGATCATCTGATCAACAATGTGTTTTCAGATAAGCCCTATTTCGATTTTGGGATTTCCAGCGAGCAAGATGGCAAATTCATTAATCAAGGACTTTCACAGTGGAAAGAATCTTTTGGAGGGAGAAGCGTGGTTCATGACTTCTACCATATCGAAACAAGTACTTCAATTAAACTAGAAGACATTTTCAAATGATAAAGTTCCTTGACTTAAAGAAAATTAACGGAAGGTATGAGGAAGAATTCAAACAAGGTCTGTCTAGATTATTGGATTCTGGACGGTACATTTTGGGTGGTCAAGTTGCTAGGTTTGAAAAGGCGTATGCTGATTTTTGCGGGACACGTCATTGCATTGGAGTAGCCAATGGGCTCGATGCGTTAATATTGATCTTGAAAGCATATGTTGAATTAGGTAAACTGAAAAAAGGAGATGAAGTTATCGTACCTGCAAATACATTTATTGCTACAATTCTAGCGGTTGAACAATGTGGTTTAAAACCAATTTTTGTCGAACCAGATCCAAGGACCTATAATATCACAATTGCCAATATTGCAAAGGAGATTACTTCAAAGACCAAAGCGATTCTTGTGGTTCATCTTTATGGGCAACTGGCAGATATGGCCGGCATAAGTGAATTGGCAAAATCCCATGA
>JABDMQ010000245.1 GCA_013001365.1 Flavobacteriaceae bacterium | reverse complement strand
CGTATTGGTCGCCATCATGATCCCAAGACGATATGGAGCGTACTTGCATTCGCGGAGCGAATTTTACACTGAAGGAACTGTCCTTGGCCGTGAAGTTAATTAATCCTTTTCCGAATTTGGTATCGCTGATTTCTTGAGCATTTAGCGATAAAAATGTACTTAGGAGGGCAACTAGTGTAATTTTGAATTTCATTTGTTCTTGAATTTTGTTGTCACAAAGAACTTATATATATGTTAAGTGAATGTTAAGTGAATGTTTTATTTAGATGTTCATTTTCCAAATAGTTTTTGTCAAATAATTATCTTGCAGGTACTAATAAGACTTCAATGAACTGGGAACAATTACTCTCCTTAAAACGCTTTGGCGATACACATAAACGCATCCGAAAAGAACAGGACGAAACACGATTAGGCTTTGACGTTGATTACGATCGGGTCATTTTTTCTTCGGAATTCAGGAGCCTTCAAGACAAGACACAGGTCATCCCACTATCTCAGACCGATTTCGTGCATACGCGATTGACGCATAGTCTGGAAGTTAGTGTCGTTGGAAGGTCATTAGGACGCAGTGTAGGGCAGCGGCTCATCGAAAAACATCCGCATTTACAAAGTGTCCATGGTTATCAAGCCAATGATTTTGGTGCCATTGTCGCTGCTGCCGCTTTAGCTCACGATATTGGCAATCCGCCATTTGGTCACTCCGGCGAAAAAGCCATCGGCGAATTCTTCAAAAATGGAGAAGGCAAAAAACTTGAACAAGACTTAACCAAAAAGGAATTCCAAGACCTTTGTGATTTTGAAGGCAATGCAAATGGCTTTAAGATTCTTACTGAGAGTAGAGAGTGTCGAGAAGGAGGGCTAAGGTTAAGTTATGCAACTTTGGGAGCATTCATAAAATACCCAAAAGAGTCCTTGCCTAAAAGACCTACAGACCATATTGCAGATAAGAAGTATGGATTTTTCCAGAGTAACAAGGAAGCCTTCAAGGACATTGCAGAAGAACTTGGTTTGATATCCAGAAGCCACAAGGACTTAAGCTATGAAAGGCATCCATTGGCGTATCTGGTCGAAGCAGCCGATGATATTTGTTATACCATCATAGACTTTGAGGATGGCATCAATCTCGGCTTGATCCAGGAAGAATTTGCTTTGGAATACCTCATAAATCTGGTAAGAGACAATATCCAGACCAATAAATACCAAGCCTTGACAAATACTGAAGACCGTATTAGCTATTTAAGGGCGCTGGCGATCGGAACATTGATCAATGAAGCGGTCGAAATCTTCATGAACAATGAAGAAGCCATCTTGAACGGAAAATTTGACGTACCACTTTTAGATAAGAGCAAATACGAAGCGCAAATTGACGATATCATAAAGCTAAGCGTTGAGAAAGTATATCAATGCAAAGAAGTTGTTGAGAAGGAAATAGCTGGCTACGAGGTGCTGCATCAATTGTTGCATACCTATGTAAATGCAACATTTAATGACCTTAATGGCAAGGCATCAAACTACGATAAGTTGATCTTGAAGACCCTACCCGAAACGGTGGACCAAGTCAATGAGACGCTTTATTCAAGGGTGATGTCGGTATGTTCGTATATCTCAAAATTGTCAGATAGCAACGCCATATTGATTCATAATAAGATCAAGGGTATTCATTTCTAACACCTTATCGTTTTTATTTGATTAGTACCTCAGAAAAAGTTATTTTAGACACCCTAATAAAAAAAGCTAATATGAAAAAGAAAATACTGACTAGTTCAGTGATGCTGCTTACCCTTATTTTGGGTATTGCATTTTTAGCAACTCATGAAAGTGACACGACTTCTAATGTGTTTTCAAATGACGAAACTGTCGCTATTCATGAGGAGAATTTAGTGAATAGTCCTTTTGAGGAAACTCTTGAATTAACGAAGAAAGAGCGCAAAGCAGCTGGACTACCACCAAATAAATTCTATGAGGAGGAGTGGGAACTCACCATGAATCCTGTCTTAGGGAGGCCAACACCTGAAAATCTTGGAACTATTAGAGAGCAAATTAACCAATTTGGGACGAATCGAGTTCCAGGTGATGGGATTGATAATAGTTGGGTTTCAAGAGGTCCAGATAATGTAGGTGGACGTACAAGAGCCGTCATGTTCGATCCTAACGACCCAACAAACGAAACAGTTTTTGCAGGTGGCGTTAGTGGTGGCCTTTGGAAAAACTCAAAGATATCGGATGCCAACACGGTCTGGACTAGAGTAGATATGCCTAGTACCTTAAATGTTTCCTCAATTGCTTACGACCCTAACAATACTAATATCTTTTATGTTGGAACAGGGGAGTCCTATGTCAATGGTGATGTAAATGGCGATGGTGTTTGGAAATCGGAAGATGGTGGCGATACATGGACAAATGTATTTGGAGGTATTTCCGGTGCAACGACATTTCAGTCTCAATCCAACATAACTATAAATTCTCCAGGCAATATAGCAGGTGATTATTTGTCTACGGAGACAACGGCATTTGGGATTGCTATAATTACAACGATTACTGCGGATTTCGTTTTGGCAAACGATTCAACTGGAGAACCAACCCAAGGATGCAGTTCATTTGGTGCTGATGCCACAGGGAAAATTGCGGTAATAAGGAGGGGTGCATGTAATTTCGATGATAAAGTAAAAAATGCTGAAAATGAAGGTGCTATTGGCGTTATTGTAATGAATAACATAGATGGAACCCCAATTCCTATGGGAGGGGATGATACAACTATAACGATTCCGTCGGTCATGATTTCAAAGGCAGATGGAGATTTACTAGAAGCAGCACTATTGGCAGGAACTGTTAATGGTTCCTTGAATCCTCAATCTGGAGATTTCACAGGGAATTTGGTTCCTGGTATTCAGCATATAAATGACATTAAGATCAAGGATAATGCAGGTATCACTGAGGTCTATGTGGCAGCAGGTGAGGCTTTTTACGGTTCCGCTAATGCAGCGACATATTTAGGAGGACCAGAATTGGGACTCTATAAATCTGTTGATCAAGGCGCTACTTGGACAGAATTGGATATGCCATTAACCGCTAACGGAAACAAGCACGAACCTAATGATATTGAGATCGGTGCGGATGGTAAAATATGGGTGGCAACAACAGGAAGTTCTATCTATGGTGATGGTGGCGGAAGGATATTCTCGTCAACAGATGGAGTTAGTTTTACGGATGCTTTTACGGTTTCAGGAGCAAATAGAACCCAAATTGCAGTATCGTCTCAAGATGCTGATGTAATTTATATCCTTGCTCAAATAAGTGGCGGAGTGACCATGCAAGTAACCACTGATGGTTTTGCAACAGGAACAACGAA
>JABDMQ010000223.1 GCA_013001365.1 Flavobacteriaceae bacterium | reverse complement strand
CCATGGGGCTGGGGCTTTAATCAACAACCTATGGTCACTACATCTACTCAAGGCACTTTATATATAGACCTAATTGATGCCAATAAAAAAGAATTGATATGGCAAGGCATGGGCACAGGTTACTTAGCTCAAGGTAGAGAGAAGAAAGAAGCACGAATAAAAGAATTCGTAGCAAAAGTAATGGCGAAATACCCTCCGGGATCTGAACAGTAAAAATTAAAAAGCGACTCTTTTGAGTCGCTTTTTTTTTATTACATAACGATGTCATTACTCCATTCATAAGGCTCAGGAATATCTGTATCATCGATTAATTGCCTGATATCGATTTCGATGCCTCTGCTCAAATCGGTTATTGGTACATCATTAGGACCGCCTTCAAAAGGATTCTCAGTATTTTCACCAATTTTTTCCATGGTATGGAATACCCAAGATAATAACGCACTAAAAGGAATTAAAAACCACACGAAATGCCTAGCAATGAATTCTTGTACGCGATGCATCACATCAGTTTGGACCTCATGTAAGGAAAGTTCCTCTAATACGCTATGACCAATAACCTCAAAACCTTCCATAACACCATAAGGTAAAAGCAAAATAAAACTCCAGACAAACAAATAATTCAGTGTGGCATACTGTCTTGGGTAAGGAAAATTCTTTATTCGTTCGCTTTTCCCTTGCAAGGTGTAGAACTCCTTCAAGACATTCATCAACTCCATATGACGAAAATCCTCGATCAAACCTTCATCCATCAATTCCTTTAATCTCCGGGATTGAATACCTAATAACTGTGATGGTTTATTACCTTTAGCAAAAACTTCTTCATACTCTGCTTTAGACAAATAGGGTTCAATAGCTTCTTTTATTGGGATGGTATCTTCACAAATGAGATAGTATGCTTCCCTAAATTCCGCATTGGACTTGGTGTTCTTTAAGTGCATTTCCCAAGGTTTATCAGCACGGAGCTGATACCTCAAAGCTGTTAACCATGCGACATGACGATGTACCAACTCTCGCTTAATGGCTTGCATATCATCATTGCTTACTTGATTTTTGGCATGCGTATTCGTTAAAAAATCCTTGACCATTATGGTCCAAGTACGCGAGGTATTTACAATGCCTCCCCAGATCTTACGAGCTTCCCATAGTCTATCATAAGACGCGTTGTTCTTAAAACTAACTAAAAAAGCCACAGCTGTTCCTAGGACACCCATAGGCAACCAAGGAATATGGAGCCACTTCCAATGAAGCACATCGAACAAAATTACTGGAACAGTGGCAAGAATGAGAAATAGGAAAATATGCCGTCGTGTCCATTTAATGACTCCCTTGACAGGGAAAATTCTTCTTGTATACATAAAAGCAGTTTAATCCCAGAAATATACAAAATCCCAAATCCAATTTTCTGATAAAGTAGTATCTTAAGGTTTTCAAAAGACAAAATCAAAAAGAACAACTATGAACAAGCTTATTTCACTCCTGATACTATTGGCATTCTGTTCTACAAGTATATCTGCTCAGAAGCTTTCAAGTAAAGAAAAGAAGATTATCAAGTCAATTGAAAACAACAATCCTCAGGCCATTTCATTTTTGAAAAAAGTGGTCAATATCAATAGCGGCACTTTGAATCCAGAAGGTGTAAAAGAGGTTGGCATGGTCTTTAAAGAAGCCTTTGATGACATTACTTTTGAAACCTCCTGGATCGATATGCCTTCGGAAATGAATCGCGCCGGGCATCTATTTGCTGAAACTGAAGGCAAAAAAGGAAAGCGACTTTTGCTTATAGGACATTTGGATACTGTTTTTGAAGCAGATAGCCCTTTTCAAGAATTCAAGATGGTCAATGATAGTATAGCCCATGCTCCAGGTGGTAATGATATGAAAGGCGGAAATGTCATTGTCCTTTATGCATTGAAGGCATTACATGAAAATGGCCTTTTGAAGAATGCGCAGATCATAGTTGCTTTTACTGGTGATGAAGAAAGTACTGGCAAACCTCTGACCATAAGCAGAAAAGATCTGATTGAAGCGGCTAAACGAAGTGATATTGCTTTAGGATTTGAAACCTCAACGGGCTTCAATTATGCCACTGTTGCAAGACGCGGTGCATCTGGATGGAAATTGGAAGTTGAAGGCAAACGTGCGCATTCGTCAGGAGTTTTCAGCAATCGTGTTGGTGCCGGAGCCATTTTTGAAATGTCAAGAATCCTTAACGAATTCTATGAAAACGTTAAAGGTGAAGAATACCTTACCTTCAATCCTGGTGTTATTCTTGGAGGAACCTTCGTTAATATGGATGACATGACGAGTAAGGGAGATGCCTTCGGGAAAAGTAATGTAGTCGCCCAAACAGCGGTAGTAAAAGGAGGATTACGATTCATTTCAGAGCAACAGAAGGAGAATGCCCGTTCGAAAATGCGTGAAATCGTAGCTAATAATTTACCGCAGACCTCTGCAAAAATCAGTTTTACGGATAGTTATCCTGCCATGGGACCTAAAGAAGGCAACCTAATTTTACTTTCCGTTTTGAATGAGGTTAGTTTAGACCTAGATCAGGGCGAAGTCCTAGCATACGATCCGGGCAGACGAGGTGCGGCAGACGTTTCCTTTGTTGCAGAATATGTTGATTGTCTGGATGGTCTGGGCACTATGGGCTCCGGAGCCCATACGCCTCAAGAAACCGTTAACTTGAATACAATTGAAGACCTTACGAAACGAACTGCTATCTTGATCTATCGATTGATAAATCAGTAAGACAGTATTTCTTCGATCTTGGCTTTCACTTTTTCAGTTGATGGGATCATGGTCTCCTCTAAAGTGGAATTAAGAGGAATTGCTGGCATGTTTTCACTACCAATTGTCATTACAGGTGCATCTAGGTATTTGAAGCATTCTTCTTGGATTTTTCCTGAAAGTGCTCGTGCAAATCCATTATCGACAGGTTCTTCAGTTACCACTAAGCATTTACCTGTTTTCTTGACTGAATTCATAATAGTTTTTTTATCCAAGGGAAACAAGGTCCTTAAATCGATGATCTCCACTTGGTCTCGCATGCCTTCTGAAGCGTTATAAGCCCAGTGAACTCCCATTCCATAAGTTACTATGGTCATGGTTTCTTTATCTTCTTGATTCCATATTTCCTGCAAGACCCATGCCTTTCCAATAGGCAATATGTAATCTTCACTCGGTTCTACTGATGTTGCCGTTTTGGTTCCCGGAATCTTGGACCAATACAATCCTTTATGTTCTAGGATGACAACTGGATTGGGATCGTAGTAGGCTGCTTTCATCAATCCTTTTAGATCGGCTCCATTACTCGGATAGGCGATTTTTATACCTCTGATATTGGTCACAACACTTTCTACTGACGATGAATGATAAGGTCCACCACTGCCATAGGCACCAATAGGCACACGAAGGATCATGCTTACTGGCCATTTTCCATTGGACAGATAACAACTTCGGCTGACTTCAGTGAATAATTGATTCAGACCTGGCCAGATATAATCAGCAAACTGAACCTCTACAATTGGTTTTAATCCCACCGCACTCATTCCAACTGTCGACCCAACTATAAAAGCTTCTTGAATAGGGGTATTGAACACTCGGTCATCACCAAATTTTTGCGCAAGTGTGGCGGCTTCCCTAAATACACCACCTAATCGACCACCAACATCCTGTCCATAGAGCAAGCATTCTTTATGCTTTCTCATGAGTTCTTCCACAGCATATAATGCACAATCGACCATGACCACTTTGTCATTTCCTTCTGGTGAACGAACACCTTTCTCCTCAGTAACTGGAGTAGGCACAAAATCATTAGTGAAAAGATCTTCCGGATTAGGGTCTTCTGCCTTCAATGCTTTTTGAAAATCAGAGGCGACTATTTCTTTTGCATTTGCCTCAATTGTCTCAAGTTCCTTTACTTTGAATCCGTTTTCGAGCAATTGATTCCTTATGACAGGAAATGGATCTCTTGAACGCGCTTCTTCTAAGTCATCTCGGTACCATTCCATACGCACACCCGAAGTATGATGATTCAATAGTGGTACTTTTGCATGTACAAGAATCGGTCGTCTTTCTTCTCGAATCGTCTTGATTACCTTATTGATGGTTTCATAACTTTCAATGAAATTGGCCCCATCAATTGAAATAGCCTCCAATCCATGGAATCCTTGAGCATACTCATAAGCATTTTGGGCTCTTGTTTCGGCTTCATTTGCCGAAATGTCCC
>JABDMQ010000215.1 GCA_013001365.1 Flavobacteriaceae bacterium | reverse complement strand
CCTGATTCTCCCGCCACTGTAACTACCTTGTAGGTCACACCAACTACACTGTCTTTCTTGTGATCCTCCATTAATGGTGCATTGTCCTCGAACCATTGTGCATTATCAGACAGGACCTTCATTTTTTGGGACATATCAAAGTCGTTTATCTGCACTATATTTTCGTATGATCCACGATAACCTAATGGATCCTTATAGACCTCAACAAAGCTATTTATATAATCTACATTGCCATCTGTTGCAGCAGTCCATGCCACGTTGTAATCATCCCAAGTCTGCAGGTCTCCAGTTTTATAATAGTCAATTAGCAGGCCTAAGGCATCACCTTGCGCCTTGTTTTCTGCAACTCCTTTTGCTTTTTCCAACCACTTAACGATCTCATCGATTGCGGAGCCATATAGACCACCAGACTTATAGACGCGTTCTTTCAAGACTCCGTTTTCCTTCACTAATTGCGAATTAAGTCCATAGGAAAGTGGTTTTTCTGGATCAGGAGATTTCATTTTACCATAAAAAGATTCTACATCTGCATTGGTGACATTCGGACCATAGAAATTAACTGCAGACAAAGCCACATTATCAACCCCTTTGGCCTGGTTGACCTTCTTGGAATCCTTGTCATTGAAAATGACATCAAAAGGTTCTCCCCCTAATGTTGTATTGGTTTCAGATAAAAGGGTTTTGAGATATTCCGGAGAAAATCCTGCCTTGATCTTATCATTGCTGTAATGATGGTGAATACCACTACTAAACCAAACTCGTTTTAAATAGACTTCAAAGGCATTCCAATCATCCGAAGATTTATCACCTTTATAAGAAGTGTAAATTTTTTCAAGGGCATTCTTGATCTTGAGATTATGCCTATAATTTTGGTCCCACATAATATCACGACCAGCCAAACCTGCTTCTGTTAGATAATACACCAATTTTTGCTCTTTAAGGCTTAGGTTCTCCCAACCAGGAATTTGGTATCGCAATATTTTAAGGTCCGCAAACTGCTCTACATTATAATCAAATGAAGATCCTGTTTTTGATTCACTAGAAGATGGCTTGTTGCTATTATCCTCGCCACAAGAGAAGATAAAAAATGCTAACAGCACAGCGCCAAATAATGATTTTAGTTTCATTTTATATTGAATTATTAGTTGTTTTCACAAAGGTAAGACTTCTCAAGGATAGTGTAAAATTCATTACCTTTGATTGAAACAACTAAAACTAAAACCTAAAAATGAAATTCCTTAAATATCTCATTTTCTTGCTGTTGATTTTGGTCATAGGTTTCGCTATCTACATCGCGGTGCAGCCAAACGAATTCGATGTTGCAAGAACGCGAAATATACAAGCGCCTGCAGAAGTGGTTTTCAATAATGTAAATGACTTCAAGAACTGGCCTGCTTGGTCGGCTTGGCTAGAAAAGAACCCGGAAACCAAACTCTCATTTCCAGAGAAAACTTCAGGAGTCGATGGCTACTATACATGGGAAGATGAAGATGGCATCGGCAAAATGACTACAACTGGAGTCAATGCCCCAACGACCATCGAACAAGAAATGCAATTCGGCGATTTTCCGCCATCAAAGGTAAGCTGGGATTTTAATAGTGGGGAGAAAGGAAGTACCGATATTACTTGGCGTATGCAAGGAGACGATCTTCCATTCATTATGAAGTTCTTCGGAGCGATATCTGGCGGATTCGAAAATATGCTGGGGCCAGATTTTGAACGAGGTCTTGAAAAACTGGACAGCATCGTTGTTGCTAGTATGAAGAAATACGCCATTGTAATTAATGGTGTCACCCAACATGGAGGAGGCTATTACTTATACAACACCACTTCTTGCAAAATTTCGGATTATCAAGCCAAAATGGAGGAAATGTTCCCGAAAGTAAGCGCTTATACTGCAGAAAAAAATATTCGCTTAGCAGGCCCTGCCTTTCAACTGGTCCATAAATACGATGAGGAAAACAATGCCATCATCTTTTCGTGTGCGGTTCCTACATCTGAAAGAATCGTTACGGATAATCCAGATATACTGACAGGTAGATTGCAACCTTTCAAGGCATTGAAATCTACTTTAAAAGGTGATTATTCTAACCTTTCCGAAGCATGGCAGACAACCATGAAACATATTGAGGACAATGGTATTAAATTCATAGAGTCTGGACCAATGATGGAATCTTACCTTACGG
>JABDMQ010000209.1 GCA_013001365.1 Flavobacteriaceae bacterium | reverse complement strand
GTTGTACCACGAGAGATCATTGAACATTTTGGAAGCGCATTCAGGTCTAATCCTATTGGGACGGGACCTTTTAAATTCCAACGATGGGAAGAGAACATTAAATTGGTCTTTAGAAAAAATAACGCTTATTTCGAAAAGGACAGCCTCGGAAATCAGCTGCCCTATCTAGAGGCCGTTGCCACAACCTTCCTGCCAGACAAACAAAGTGAGTTCTTGCAATTTGCTCAAGGTAATATTGATTTTGTATCAGGTCTGGACGCTTCTTATAAAGACGAGATTCTTACTCCGCATGGTAAACTTCAGAATCGATATGCAAACAAAGTCAATATGATTCAAGGTCCATATCTTAATACAGAATACCTTGCTTTTTTCATGCCTTCTGAAAAAAATGAAATACGATCTGAACTTATTAGAAAAGCCATAAATCAAGGATTCGACCGCAATAAAATGATTGTGTATTTAAGGAATGGCATAGGCACGCCTGCAACAGGCGGATTCATCCCAGTAGGATTACCTGGTCACGATGAGAATGTTGGATACGACTACGATCTAGAAACGGCAAAAAAACTTGTTGAACAATACCAGGAGGAAGCCAATGTCTCAAATCCAACAATTACTATAACAACGACCAGTGAGTATTTGAGTTTCTGCGAATTCATACAACGGGAGCTTCAAAAAACTGGACTTGCTGTAAAAGTTGATGTAATTCCTGCTTCTGCTTTGAAAGAAGCCAAGGCCAATGGAAAACTAAATCTTTTCAGGGCAAGTTGGGTAGCAGATTATCCAGATGCGGAGAACTATTTATCACTTTACTACAGCAAGAATCTTGCTCCTAACGGTCCTAATTATACTCATTTTAGCAATGATCAATTCGACATTTGGTATGAAGAAGCACTTAAGGAGGTCAATACAGAAACCAGAACCATGATCTACAAGAAAATGGATTCTTTAGTAATGAGCAAGGCACCGATAGTTCCTTTGTTTTATGATAAGGCTGTTAGATTTACAAGAAAAAATGTGAAAGGCCTTGGAATAAACCCTACCAATCTATTGGAGCTTAAAAATGTTAGGAAACAGTAGTTGCTCAAGAATTCACTGTATTGGTGCTTATTTCCTCTTCCTCGAGTTTAACTTCTTTTACAATTCCAAGAACGATCAAGTATTGTGATATACCGTAGAACAACATTATGGTTACCTTTTCATAGGCAAAATCTGGCAAGTAGAATGTTTTAAGGGCCGTTATACTATCAGACCCCATGGATGCTATCATTCCTGAGAACACCAGCCAGTAACTTAATTTATTGACATCACCTTGTCTTAAAAATGCTAATTGCAGAACGATGATCGAAGCGAAGAAATAAATGAGCACCGGAAAGAACAATTCATTCAAGTTGTCATAAATCAAATTCATAAGGCCCAAAATGTATAGAAAGCAAATAATTAGGAAAGGGAGCAATCTACCTAGATTGAAATCACGTTGATTAGAGAATCGAAAAGCATAACAGGTCTTCCCAATAACAAAAAAAATCATTCCTACTGCAAATACAAAGGAATTAGTTGGTTCAATCAATAACCAATCGCCTATCATGAAAGAACATAATGCAGCAATCATTAACCAAAAGTTCTTGCGCATAGATTCATTATGGTTCTTTAAATAAAAAACAATCAATAAAATGATCAACAACGACTTGGAAACATATCTGTAAGGTATTGTTTCAATTTGCAGTTTAACCCAAATATCTAATGCTAGTAAAGAAAAATATGCAATAGAAAAGTGGGTTAAGTTATTAATGAAATATTTTGTAAATAACTTATTCATAATGATTTAAGGGCAGTCAAATATAAATAAATATTGCTTTGTAGGAGAAAAAATCGTTCAAATTCACGAATTTTCGCTCAAATTTGAAATTCCTCGATTAACTGTAAAATTTGGAAAGAATGCATTTATAAAGCCTCTAATAGGACTTAAAAAAGTATCAAGCTTTTCGGTATTTTTTGGTAATTTCGAAAACGTGCTCAAGAATTGCTCGGTCTTGGCTGCCAAATTCTAGGCTTCTTCTGGCCATGACAACTTCTGCTACTTCAAATGCTTTCTTGGTAAGGTAAGTCGTAAAGCCGGAACTTCCGCCCCAACTAAAGCTAGCGATGAAATTTCGCGGATATCCACTTCCGAATATATTGGCATTAACACCAACCACTGTTCCCGTATTGAACATCGAATTAATACCACATTTACTATGATCGCCCATCATTAGACCACAGAATTGCAAACCAGTGGGTGCAAAACGTTCGGATTGGTAATCCCATAAACGAACTTCGGCGTAATTGTTCTTTAAGTTTGATGTATTAGTGTCAGCACCGAGATTGCACCACTCGCCTAATACGGTATTGCCAATAAAACCTTCATGCCCTTTATTGGAATAACCAAACAAAACTGAATTATTCACCTCTCCTCCAACCTTGCTAAAAGGACCGACGGTTGTTGCTCCATAGATTTTTGCTCCCATCTTGACAACAGCATTCTCGCATAAGGCAAAAGGTCCGCGAATAACACAGCCTTCCATGATTTCGGAATTCTTACCAATATAAATTGGTCCAGTGCTTGCATTCAATGTTGAAAATTGGATTTTTGCTCCTTCTTCAATGAATATATTCTCAGGTGCTATTACATTCACTGAATCAGGTATTAGTTGAGACTTCTTTCCTTGAGTAAGAAAGTTAAAATCTTCAGCAATCGCTAAATCATTCTTTGAGAAGATATCCCATGTGTGATTTATTTCAATCAATTCCTCATCAAAGGAAATGACTTTATATTCTTTTAAATCAAACTCCTTATTGGCACTATTTGTAAAATAAGCAATGATAGTATCGCCTTTTAGGATTGCCTGGCCCTGCGATAACTTAATAATATGATCAGTTAACGTCTTGTTAGGCAAGACTGAGGAACTGATCAAGATATTTTCTGACGATTCAATTAAAGGATATTTGGCAGAAAGATAGTTCTCGGTAATTGTAGATGTTGATGCATGTAAATAAGCTTCCCATTTCTGTCGGATCGTTAAGATCCCAACTCTAATATCTGCAACTGGTCTGGTGTAGGTAAAAGGTAATAGGCTATTTCTTGAAGGACCATCAAACAGAATATAATTCATGAGCTTGGTTTTTGTAAAAATAAAAAAGCCTTTCGATATCGAAAGGCTTTAGGAATAATATTTTCTGCAAATTATTTCTTGAATTTGGCATACTTGTTCTTGAACTTATCTATACGTCCAGCAGTATCTATTAACTTCGATTTACCTGTATAAAAAGGATGAGAGGTTCTAGAAATCTCTAATTTGATCAATGGGTATTCTACGCCATCAACCT
>JABDMQ010000182.1 GCA_013001365.1 Flavobacteriaceae bacterium | reverse complement strand
CGGTACTGACGACGTGACGGACACTTCGGATGCAGGCGACGAGACGGTGGAGACACCTAACGGCGACGGCACTACTGACGGTGACCCAACGAACGACCCAACGGTGACGACGATCACCCCAGCACCTGAGTTTACCTTGACTAAATCGGCTAGTGTTGGTGGAGATGGTCTACCAGGAGATGTTATAACATATACATTCACTGTTGAAAACACAGGTAACTTGACAATTGATAATGTTACTATCGATGATGTATTGACAGGATCGGCAGCAGTACCGGTAGTACCAAGTACTTTGGCACCTGGTGAATCAGGAGTATTGACAGCTACTTATACTATTACTCAAGCGGATGTTGATGCCGGATACGTTGAAAACAGTGCATTTGCAACGGGTCAAGATGTAAATGGTAATGATGTACTTGACATATCAGATGCTGGAGACGAAACAATTGAGACTCCAGATGGATTAGGCAATACAAATGGAGATCCAACGGATGATCCAACAGTAAGTGATCTAATCTCATTCCCACAATTAACATTCACTAAAACAGCAAGTGTTGGTGGATCAGGTGGAGCATTAGGAGATGTTATAACATATACATTCACAGTTACGAACACTGGAGCTCAAACCGTAAGCAATATCAGTATTGATGATGCACTTACAGGATCTGTAGAAATAGTTCTGAATCCTAGTACTTTAGCACCAGGCGAAACAGGTATAGCCACAGCTGCATATACGATTGCGCAGGCTGATGTTGATGCTGGATATGTGCAAAACAGTGCGACCGTAACTGGTCAGGACCCTATGGGCAATAATGTAATTGATGTTTCGGATGCTGGAAATGAAACGATTGAAAGTCCTGATGGATCCGGAAATGTTGATGGCGATCCGACCAATGACCCAACAGTAGTATTAGTTGATGTTGAATTTGAAATATTCGATGCGATAACTCCTGATGATGGTGATGGACAAAATGATGTATTCACTATTGCTGGATTACAAAATTTCCCAGACAATAATGTGAAGATCTACAATAGATGGGGTGTACTTGTCTATGAAAAGTCTCAATACCATATTGGTGATGGATTCCGAGGAATATCCGATGGTAGGGTAACTATTCAACAAGAGAAGAAGTTACCAGCGGGTGTCTATTACTATGTTCTTACATATGTTGATGGCGGAGTTGGAAAAAGTATTGCTGGACCATTATACATTAAACGATAAATCATAAAGAAATCGGGGAGAGATTTTCTCTCCCTGATATAAACCAAAATAATGATGAAAAAAATATCTATCCTTATATTGTTTGCATTGCTTACTGCATCTATGTCTTATTCGCAGCAAGATGCCCAATACACGCAATATATGTACAACACTGTAAGTGTAAATCCTGCTTATGCTGGGTCTCGTGATGTACTTAGCTTAACTGGACTTTATAGAACTCAATGGGTTGGGCTTAGAGGCGCACCAAGGACCTTTACGATTTCTGGACATTCACCACTGAAGAATGAGAAACTCGGACTGGGAATTTCTTTGGTCAGAGACGAGATCTGGGTGCAAGATGAAACCTATTTGGATATAGATTTCTCCTATACGATCAACACCTCTGCTGATGCTAAGTTAGCATTCGGTTTAAAGGCAGGTGCACATTTGATCAATATTGATTTTTCTAAAGCCAATCCAGAGGATGACTCAGATGATGGTTTTGACCCATTGAATAATGTAGATAATAGATTCTCTCCTAATGTTGGATTCGGTCTATACTATTACACGGATAATTTCTATATAGGTTATTCTGCCCCAACATTGTTAAGAACCAAGTATTACGAAGATCAAAATGTTGGTAATATCTCATACTTATCTCGAGACAACATCAACCATTACTTGATAGCAGGTTATGTGTTTGATGTAAGCGAGACAACGAAATTAAAACCTGCAGTGTTATTCAAGGCTGTGGAAGGTGCGCCTTTACAAGCAGATCTTTCGGCCAATTTGCTCTTCAATGAAAAGTTTACCGTTGGTCTAGCCTACCGTTGGTCGGCTGCATTGAGTGGTATGATTGGCTTCCAAGTGTCTGAAGGATTGATGATCGGATATGGATATGATTGGGAAACAACCGAATTGAACAATTACAATAGTGGATCACATGAGATATTCTTGCGATGGGAATTCAAGTCAAGCAAGGATGGCATTATATCTCCAAGATTCTTCTAGAACATTAACTATATAATTGAATTATGAAAGTTATTAAACTCACATTATTGTTAAGCTTCTTAGCGATAACATTTAATCCAATATATTCCCAAAGCAAACGAATTGAAAAAGGAAATAAGCTTTTCAATAACTATGCTTACGATAATGCCATAAAGGTTTATTTGAGGGCTATTGATAAGGAAGAAGAAGGATTGGACCTATATGCCAATCTAGCGGATTCTTATTATCAGAATGCCGACATGAAAAATGCTGCAAAATGGTATGAGGAATTAATGAATTTTGATCTTCCTTCAGTTAAAGGGGAATATTATTTCAGGTATTCTCAGGCGTTGAAAGCACTCGGAGAGTACACTAAATCAGACTTATGGTTAGAAAGGCTTTCTATGCTTAATGCCGATGACTCAAGAGCCTCTTCCTTGAAATATGACCCAAATTACTTGGAACGAATTGAAGCACAATCCAACAGATATTCCATTAAACCGGTTTCAATAAATACATCATTTTCAGATTTTGCTACGGGGTTCGGCGACCGAGGGGTTATATTCGCTTCTTCACGAGATGAAGGTGTATCAAGAAAACTGACCCATAAATGGACTGGATTGCCTTTCCTTGAGTTGTATTCAGCAGAAATCTCTGATGACGGGAACTTGAGAAATGCAATTAAAGTAGATGGAGATTTCAACAGCAAGTTCAATGAATCCTCAGTTGCCATTTCCAATGATGGACAAACCATGTTCTTTACAAGAAATAGTTATGATGATGGTTACCAAAAAGATGATTCAGGTATCATAAGGCTTAAACTTTATAGAGCCACAAGAGATGGTGAAGCATGGAGGGATATAGTTGAATTGCCATTCAATAATAAAGAATACTCAGTTGCTCATCCTGCTTTATCACCAGATAATACCAAGTTGTATTTTGCATCCGATATGCCTGGGACACAAGGCTTAAGTGATATTTTTGTTGTAGACATAAATTCTGATGGAAGTTTTAGTGAACCAAGGAACCTTGGTGATAAGATCAATACTGAAGGTCGGGATACATTTCCTTTTATGAGTAAGAATGGTGATCTTTACTTTGCCTCAGAAGGGCACTTAGGACTAGGAGGGTTAGATGTATTCGTATGTATAGATCCTATGAACGCTTCAGCTGACAATATCTATAATGTTGGAAAACCAATTAACAGCAATAAAGATGATTTCGCATTCGTAATAAATGATGACAATGGTCTTGGTTATTTTACTTCCAATAGACCAGGCAGCAGAGGAAGCGACGATATCTATCAATTACAACAGATAAGACCATTGGACTTGTCTTGTGAGACATTAGTTTCTGGAACGGTAGTCAATAAGAATACAGGCGACAAATTATCTGAAGCTACAGTTGTCATTTTTAATGAGAAGTCCCAAACCGTCAAGGAATTAAAATCGGATAAAGAGGGCAAATTCAATTTTGAGCTTGCTTGTGGCGATGAGGAATTCACAGTAATTGGATCAAAACTGTCTTTTGTCCAGGATTCAGAGAAATTCAAGGTTGAACCTAGGAATGCAGAATTGAAGCTCGTATTGGAATTGGTTCCGGAAGAAGAAAAAATTGCAATTGGAGCAGATCTATCTAAGGAATTGGATCTTAACCCGATCTATTTCGATCTCGACAAATCATTCATTAGAGCGGATGCTCGTGTAGAACTCGAAAAAGTGTTTGCTTATATGTCGCAATACCCGAATGTGAAGGTAGATGTAAGGTCTCATACAGATAGTAGAGCGCGAGATAGCTATAACATGGCATTATCTGAAAGGCGAAATAAATCGACAATAAAGTATTTGATTGATAGGGGAATTTCGTTAGACAGACTTTCTGGAAGAGGATATGGTGAAACAATGATCCAGAACCGATGTACAAATGGCGTTAAATGTTCTGATGAAGAACATGAGCTTAACAGACGAAGCGAATTCATAGTTATTTCAAACTAAGAAAGAAATAATATTAGATTAAAAAAGCACCCACAACAGGGTGCTTTTTTATTTGTTATAAGTTTAACCTATATTAAAATATTGTTTGCTATTTTTGAATGCTATGCAAGAAGAAAAAGTGATTCTCGTCAATGAAAATGGCAAAAAAATAGGTTTGATGCCTAAAATGGAAGCTCATGAAAAAGCAGTACTTCACAGGGCGTTTTCCGTTTTTATCTTTAATGATAAGAACCAGTTATTGCTTCAGCAGAGAGCTTTAGATAAATATCATTCTCCTGGGCTTTGGACCAATACTTGTTGCAGTCATCAACGAGACGGTGAAAGTAATATTGAAGCAGGTTTTCGGCGACTAAAGGAAGAGATGGGCTTTGAAACAAGTTTAATGGAAGTGGGGTCGTTTATTTATAAAGCTCCTTTTGACAATGGTTTGACCGAACACGAATTCGACCATATCCTTGTTGGTAAATATAATGAAGACCCTATAATCAATAAGAATGAAGTAGCCTCTTTCAAATGGATGGATTTAGACGATGTTCGAGTAGATATAGCATGTCACCCAGAAAGGTACACAGAATGGTTCAAGATCATTTTTGATAAATTCTATGAAACCATAAATATAAAACAAGATGAAGGTTCAGGTAAGTAGAAAAGCGCATTTTAATGCTGCTCACAGGTTATATAGAAAGGATTGGGACGATGCTAAGAACAAAGCTGTTTTTGGCAAATGCAGCAATCCAAATTTCCATGGTCATAATTACGATTTGATCGTTAGTGTTACAGGTGAAATCGATCAAGAAACAGGGTTTGTAATGGACATGAAAGTCCTAAAGGATATCATTAAAAAAGAAATAGAAGATGAGTTCGATCACAAAAACCTGAACACCGAAGTGCCAGAATTCAAGGATTTGAATCCAACGGCAGAGAATATAGTCGTTGTAATTTATAATAAACTCAGGTCTCGTATTCCTTCTCATCTTGATATTGAGGTTACGCTTTATGAGACTGCTCGAAATTTTGTTGCTTATTCTGGTTAGTGGATGATGAAGACGTTATATCCTTTAAAATTCAAGCCAATATTCAAAGAGCGTATTTGGGGAGGTCAGAAACTACATACTTATCTTCAT
>JABDMQ010000172.1 GCA_013001365.1 Flavobacteriaceae bacterium | reverse complement strand
TTGAAGATCTGGTTGCTTACAGAATGGAACATGACTCTTTGATCGATAAAAAAGAGGATTTTGATATCGAAACCCGTTTTGGGAAGTTCAGATTGAGAGCATACGAGCAAACCACCAATCACCAAATTCATATTGCACTAACAAAAGGCCATTGGGAAGAAGCAGAACCTGTTTTAACACGTGTGAATGCTACTTTGGTAAATAATGATATCCTTGGAACGCTCACCAATAATGCCGACGAGAAATTGGATGATATGTTCAAGGTGATCAACGATGATGGCAAAGGTGCGATCATCTTTATCAATCAGCAAGCTCAATCGATGAATCTTTTAAAACGCTTAAAAACGCTTAAAGAATCGCAAATAAAAGGTGAAGTGGTCAAAGCACCACGGATTGACATGGATGCTAAAGATTTTGGTATTGGTGCACAAATACTTCACGATTTGAACATTCGTAAATTACGTCTCATTTCCAATAGCCAACAAACCAAACGCGTTGGGATGATTGGTTATGGCTTGGAGATTGTTGAGTACGTAAGCTATTAAAACCTTTATTTTTATGACTTTTCCAACAATTACCCACTAAGGAAAGTTTTCTTGAAATATATCTCATAAACAAACGCACCCCAGATTTTGACCTTAGTTAATATGTCTGATAGGAACTTTTAGTTTTTATTCGGGTCGAGTCCAAGATTAAACAGATCCTGACCAGGCATTTTCTTTTCCTTGGCTGCTGGAAGATTAACTTCGCATGGTTTGTAGAAGTATTCCAATTGTCCCGAACCCGAACCAAACTGTTGTTGATTTTTTGCGGTTATATTAATTTCTGCTAAACGGTCATCACCATCAAATAAAATAAAGCTATTGCTATATCCTTCTGCATCGATTACAAACTTTGTACAATTAGAACTACCTCTGCACGCTACAGTTTTTTCAGTATAACTGGTATCATCTGTGTCCGTTCTAAAATGATCCGGTTTTAGTATAAAGGCAAACTCTACAAACATAAAAGTATTCAGCTTCAGGCCTTTTTTATTTAGCTGGTCTGAAGCTTCCCAAATAGCCCCAACTGGCAATTTATAGGCTTGTGCCATAGCTGAAGGACCAATCATTGCTATGGCGCCATTACTTAGAAGATTGGTTTTTACGAAACAGCCTTCATTGTCGTCATATGCGATAAAATACCCCTCACTATCAATAAACGACTTTTGCACTTTACCAGTTTTATGGTCTTTCCAAACAGATTTCATGGCCAAATGATCTGCATCAAAGTAATTAACAGTTTTGGCCTTTTTTTCTACGTCGTAAGTTTCAATAACAATATCTTCTTGATAAAAGTCTCTTTTAGTGGCTGTATTTATCTGGTCTGCCGTATTTTCTTCTACAGTTTTACTGGTACCACCAGTAATTGCTTCCTTTAAATTGTCCAATATCTGTGCATTGGCAGGTAAGATCATACACAGCACAATACAGGTTGAAATGATTCTTGATTTCATGATTTCTTGTTTTTATTTATTAATATTTCCTTCATTTATAGCTTCAACACCATTTTCATTGGCTGCATTTAGGGTATAGGGCACACTCATAAACTGTGTGTTGCCCATATCAACTAAAACTGAAAGTAGAATAAGATTTTTCATAATACTTTTATTTTTTGCTCTCCAAATGACCAATGCGTTTTTCTAATTTTTCTATCTGGATTTGTTGAGATTGAACTGTTTTTATAAGCAGAGGAATCAAATCATTATAAGAAACCGATAGCAAATCATTAGATTTATTTTCATAGACCATATCCGGAAATACTTTTTGCAATTCCTGGGCGATCAACCCATAATTTTCCCGGCCGTCTTTCTGATCTTTCATTTTATATTTTACCGGGTTTAAATTCATTAGAAGGTCTGATTCCTCTTCTCCTAAGGGCTGTATATTTTTCTTTAAATTTTTGTCTGAAACCGGACCATAAACGCCTGAAGCAGCATTAAAAGAACCTCTGTAATTTCCATCTTTATAGAGCAATAAGTAACCATCATTTTGAGTGAAGAACTGCCATGAATCATTTGAGGATTCGTTGGCGATGGTAAATGCATTTGTATAATCGGAGGTTGTAGGAACTCCATTAGTATGGGAAACCTCCAATATACTTCTGGGGGTATGTGTTCCTATGCCTGTTTTTCCGTCCTTTAAGACTGTTATAGCATTATTCGGACTACCGGAGGTTCCAATACCTATTTCGAAAACTGGATCAGTACTAGACCAAATCCCCGGAAATCCTCCACCAATATTATATCTGCCAAGTGTAAAAGATGCATAACTTTCTGCATTAGTTCCTTCACCAAAAGCGGAAGAAAATAATCCTGAGGCTTCAGTTAGAAAATTAAATGCAGCGGAACTTCCTCCTAAGGCAATTACCCTATCTCCACTTGCAAAAGAATAACTACCAAGCGCTCCAAAGAGATTTCCGGCGCCTAAACCATTTGATAAGTCAACGGCTCTTATTCCGATATTACCATAATGAACAGGATTATTTCCTATGAGTCGCCAACCGTAACCATTACCTTCATCAATAGCCTCCAATCCACTTGCGGCAGCCGGGATGATTCCATCAACATATTCTTTGGTTGTAAGTGCCTTAGGATCTGTGATCTCTGCAAGATCGAAAGTTGGGGCTAATACAGTTCCGTTTTTTAATACTGTTAGTGCATTGGTTCTTGAGACATCGCTAGAACCATTTCCAATTTCAAATAGTGGATCTGTAGCAACCCACGTTGATGGATTTCCACCACCCTCATTAAATCTCCCTAAAACAAAAGAAGCATGAGAATCTGATAAGGTTTGTATTCCAAATACTGAAGAAAAAAATCCATTTGCAACTGTTAATTGCCCGGTTGCAAAACTCAATCCACCAACAGCTTGAGAATTTATTCCAAATGCCGAACTGTAATCCCCAATCGCTTGATTTCCAAGACCAAAAGTACTAGAATAAATTCCGGATGCGGTTGTATCGTTTCCACTTGCAAAACTAGCTAGTCCAGTGGCATTGGTATTAATGCCAATTGCAAAGCTATTAGTTCCAGATGCTATGGTTGAATTATTTAATGCTGTTGAATTATTTCCGGATGCTTCCGTATCTATTCCCATGGCAAATGAAACTCCTCCGGAAGCGATGGTATTTGTTCCACCAGCAAATGATCTAAATCCAACATTAACATCATCCCATTGAGTGTCATTTACATTTCCCGCACGAAATGCACCCTTAGTTTTATTGAAGAACATTCTAATATCATTGTCTGGATTTCCGGTATCGTCCAATTGGGGTGAGCCAAAAACGAAGTTATCTGTTGAATAAGTTCCATTAGCATTTGAGGTAATATTGGTATTAGTTGAAAAGGCTCCTCCTGCATTCAAGTCAACATATTCTTTGGTAGTTAATGCCTTGGGATCTGTTATTTCACCAAGATCAAAGCTTGGTGCAGTAATGGTTCCATTTTTTAATACCGTAAGCGCATTACTTCTATTTGAATTATCAGCCCCATTTCCAATTTCGAATAAAGGATCTGTATCAACCAATACATATGGGTCTCCCCCACCTAAATTATAACGTCCTAAGGCAAACCCATAATAGCTCTCTGCCTTGCTTCGGCCAAAGGCAGCAGACGCAAATCCCGAGGCTTCGCTCCCCAACCCAAAAGCTGACGAATACGATTCTGAGGCTAGTGTATTACCATTGGCTCCAAAACTTGCAAAGCCCATATTAGCCATATCCCATCTATCTCCATTTCCGGATCCAAGATACCCTGCTCTAAATGCATTATTGCCATTATGCCAAATCACTTTCCCTCCAACTCCTGTAATAT
>JABDMQ010000147.1 GCA_013001365.1 Flavobacteriaceae bacterium | reverse complement strand
GGTCAAAGAGGTTTCTATAAAATCGTGAACCATTTTTCCGTTATTGTTAAACGTCCCAGAAGTGTCATTATTTACGAAATACACCCAAGCTTCAGTAGAGTTCACAAAGTGGATGTTCATATTTCTAGGCATTGGGTTTGTTTTGTGCCAAATGCCAGTTGTTTTGTAGTAAAACTTATATTTTGATGCAATTTTAATTATAGTTTCAAGTTTTATTAAAGACATAAAAAGCAAAAGAGAACCACTCTTTTTTAATACTCTGCTACTTTCTTTAAAAAAAACGTCCATTTCCTTTTCCCAGTCATCTTGCGATAAATTATCCCAACCAGCATATGCAAATTGATTTTCACGCATTTTCACAAGATTAGTGTTGCGATTGTGCATAAAATTCCCAAGGTTATATGGTGGGTCAGTTAATATTAAATCGACAGTATTTGTATCTATAAACTTCAAATAATCTACACAGTTCCCATTTCCTAAAAGCGTATTTTTTCCAATTGACTCAAATTCGATATTTTTGTTTTTTGAAACTATTTTGAAGTTGTCTTCCAGATTATTTTCTTCGGTGTAAGAGAATAAATCTAATTGTGGTTCTAAAACGTAATGTAATTCTGTTACGTCAACCGAAAGTATTTCAGCTATTTTATATAAATCTTCTATACTAGGTTGTCTTCTGTTTTGAACGTAAGAATTTACCATATTATAGCTTTTTCCCAACTGTTCGGATAACCAAATTTGCTTAATTCCTTTCTGTTCTAAAACCTCTTTTATTCGGTTCATTTTTGAATTCTTTAATTCAGTCCACTAAAATAATCAAGTTTTTCGATTATCTCATTAAATGAGTATAAATATCATCATTAGGATTTTTTGTGCTGTGGGAAAAGGCAAGCTCTTTTATTTTTTCGAGCGTAGGAATTGAGCGTTGGAAAAAAATAAATGTGCTTGACTGTGCGTTGGCTTTTTTAGTTCAAATGTTCAATTTCAGCACGATTTCCGCATTACTTACAATGTTTAAGATATGGTTCGTTTCAATGAACTTTATCGTACGACACTTCGGCTGGCTCAGTGCGTGTAAGCGAAGTTAGCAGGGAAATGCTTAAGAATCAAGAGGACTGTAGGAGAAGTTCTTGTTTTTTAGTTATTACAATCATTCAAACCGCACCTCATCCATCAAGACATAATGAGCGGCGTTATAGCTTTGGGAGAAGAGCACCAAGCCCGAGCGTATGGCACCTAGGTCCAGTTTCTTCAGATTAATGCTGTATTGTTTCCATTTGTTGGTCAGCTTGATCTCGATCTGTTTCTTGGCAGAGTCGGGATAGGGCTTATCGGTGCCGATCAGGCCAAAGCCTATGGTAACGGGCTGTAGCTTGCTATCGGTCTTGGCCCAAAAGGTAAATTTCTTGGCGCCACTAATATCGTAACCGCCTAGCATATCGCCCCAATCGTTGGGTGGGTCCACAAAACCCAAGCCGTACCAATTGTCCTTGGCATTGTAACTGATCTTCAAGGCCGCAGTGCCTGCATGTACATCGCTTTTGTGCTCCAGCTCCACACCAATGGCATCGATATTACCCATATAGGCAGAGGGCACATAGGGAAGGTCCTTGCCATCCTTGTACACATAAAAGGGCAAAGTGGTCTTGGCCGTGAGATAGGCCTTTACGGGCGTTTCGCCATTATCTATGGCAATCGCCGAGGAGGCAATGCCCACATTGCCGTAACTGTCCGTTGCATTTACATATACCTTAATAGCACCATCTTCTTTAGGTATGAGGACCTCAAAGCCTTTGGTCAACTCACCACGATGCTCCATGCCATTCACTTGGCTTTTGCGTATGCGTGTGCCTATACGCTGGTTGTAATGAAAACTAATGTCCAGGTCATCAGTTTCTGGATCCGTAATTTCTAAAGACACCGGTACCCAATCCCCACTTTTGGCTGTGCTGTCAGGTAGTGTAAAGCTATTAATTACTGGTGTGTTGTTAATGGGCTTTTGGTCGGTATAGGCCTCGCGTATGGCCCAGTATTGTGGGCGTTTTTTGCCATTATGATGGGTAAAGAGCCAGGCCGAAAGGAAATCATGCCCATCGGCATAGTTAAAGACATAAACCCCCAAACAGGAGGGTTTGTTCTGTATCCAATCGCGATAGCCTGTGGTAATGGCTTCGTATTTCTCTTGATCGCTAGGTTCTAGCTTGATGCCATGCTTGGTGGCTTGGATGTCCCATTCGCCCGTGACCCCAAACTCGGTGATCACATAGGGCTTGTCGATATTTCGTTTGTCCAATTCTGCTTGCAAAAGGCCAGCACCAGGACCATAGGCATTCAATCCATAAATATCAATGGAGGGCACGTATTTTGGCCACCAGTCCAGTCCGAAGGTCCAAGCCTCTACAGAGGTAATGGGATGATTGGGATCCTGTTTCTTGATATTGCTACAAATGCGTTCCAGGAGCTTGGAGTAGGCCAGCTTTTCTTCGTCGGTAGCCATATTGAGATACACCTCGTTAGCAACGCCCCAAGTGAGCACAGCAGGATGGTCCTTGTAGGTCTCGACCGTATTCAAGGCACCATAATACATGGCTTCCATGCCTTCGGTATCTTCGAGATAATTAAAGCTATCGTCGGCTTCCATACCTGGGCGACCATGGCGCATCCAAATGCCTAGCATGACCTTGATACCGTATTTATGGGCACTGTCGAGCAAGGCGGTGGTGTTCTTGTCGGTTCCCCAAGTCCTAATGGTATTGACGCCTATGCTTCTTAAGTCCTTGAAATAGCTGTCGTAATTTTCGACATCGTCATTATAACCAAAGGTGGCACCTTTTATGTCAAAGGGTTTGCCATCAATAAGCAAATGCCATTGTCCGCCGATCTTCTCGACGGTCGTTTGCGCTAATGATTCGGGTATACCAAAAACCATCGCGACGAGTACGCTAAGAATTAGAAGGACTCTTTTCATGTGTTTATTTATTCTAAG
The DNA here is from genome assembly GCA_013001365.1 of Flavobacteriaceae bacterium. GTDB lineage: Bacteria > Bacteroidota > Bacteroidia > Flavobacteriales > Flavobacteriaceae > JABABD01. The sequence goes on along the minus strand of JABDMQ010000147.1, from coordinate 3,091 downwards.
AACTCATGATACCGTCCATTCAAGAATCAGTCATGAATTCCTTGATCATGGGTTCACCGACCTCCCATAGTTTTTTGGCCAATTCTTTGTCGTAAGACAGGTCGGAAGACTTCTTTTGTTTTTCTTTCTCAAAATAGTCACCTGTAATGCCAGCAACCTCTGGAGACGTTGCCAAATAGATCATCGTTTGGGATCCTTCTACTGCAGTCAATTCTTTTTTCACGAATTTCCTGACATAAAACCTGAGCCAACCATTGTTCTTCCTGAAATTTGTAGCGACCAATCCAGGACACAAGGTATTGACCGTGATCTTCGTGTCTTTAAGGCGTTCTGCAAGTTCTTTGGTAAACAGCACAAGCGCCAACTTGGATTGTGCATAGACAGGTATAGCATGGTAATTTTTGGTATACTGGATGTCTTCAAAATTTATCTTGCCTACATAATGTGAGCTTGAAGCCACATTAACAATGCGACCTTGCTCGCTTGCCTTTAAGCTATCGATAAGCAATGTGGTCAATAAGAACGGACTTAGATAATTCAATGCCAAGGTCATTTCATAACCATCGGCAGTTTCAAGTCTCGGGTCATAAAACGCACCAGCATTATTGATCAACACATCAATACGTGGATAGTCCTGTTTTAATTGTTTAGCTAGATCACGAACTTGACTTAGGTCTGAAAGATCCGCGCATAAATAATCAACGTTGGTATTGCCTGTTTTTTTCTTTATGGTCTTGACTGTTCTAGCACATCGTTTCATATTTCGACCTACAACGACAACATGAGCGCCTTTTAACGCCAATGCTTTCGCGGTTTCCTTGCCAATACCGGATGTTGCACCTGAAATGACGCATATTTTATTTGTCATGGATTTGTTTGAGTCACTCATAGGATATAATTGATCATTAAAATTCTCGGTAAGGAGCATCCAGGTATCTGTTCGCTTCTTCCTCTGCAAATTTCGCTGTTTTATTGTTCCAATGCAAGGTCTTGTTCGGGAAGCGTCCGGCAATAACTCCTAATAGGATGGTTTCCGTTAGCCTCGCAGAATAGGAGAAAGGCGCAGTGCATAGTCCGTCACCAAGACAGGCATCCACGAATTGGTGGTAATGCTTTGGACTTTCAGAACCGTAATTCCGTATCGGTGTTCCCATAGCTTCGGTGCCTGCGTAATTGGACAGGTCGATGTCCTGGTACTTTCCTTTGACGATGAGTCTTGGCAATTCCATGAAATGGGGAAGGAGCAATCGTCCTTTCTTGCCTACGAACATAGCGCCTTGGTCAGGCAAGGTTTCGTCATTAGGCAGTTTGAGTTGCTTACAGATCTTTGGTGCGCCTTCGCCATCATGCCAGATCCACTTCAGTTTCCTGGTGGTGTATTGGGTACCCGGGAATTTATAGGTCACGGTGTTCTTTTCAGGAAACCCGAACCCATTGGGCTTGCGACATTTGTTCTTGATGGTCTTGGGCACATCCAATTGCAAGGCATTGTAAGGCGTGTCAAAGATATGAACGCCCATATCGCCGAGTGTGCCACAGCCGTAGTCCATGAGTTTCCGCCAATTGCCTGGATGATACACACCCTCTTTATAAGGTCGCTTGGCAGAGGTGCCTAGCCATAAATTCCAATCGAGGTGTTCTGGTATGGGATCTTCGCCTTCAGGAACTGGTCCGTCGTAACCCCAATTCTTGGGCGACCAGGCATGAACGGTCTTGACCTTCCCGATGATGCCTGCTTGGATCAAGATAGTTGCCAATTTATAATCATAGAAGGAATGCACCTGAATGCCCATTTGGGTTACCAGATTCTTCTCTTTAGCGATCTTGCGCATGGCACGTGCTTCGGACACATGATGCGTCAATGGTTTTTGACAATAAACGGACTTCCCGAGTTCCATGGCCATCATGGAAGCAGGTGCGTGGGTATGGTCCGGCGTTGATACTACCACGGCATCGATATCGTTGTTCAGTTCCTTGAGCATGATACGATAATCGCCATAGGTCTTGGCTTCAGGAAATAGTTTGCTGGCTTCTGCAAGCGCATTGGCATCGACATCGCATAGTGCCACCACGTCCACTTTAGGATGCGAGGCCATAGCATTAAGGTCTTCAAGTCCCATGCCACCAACACCGATATGTGTGGTGCGAAGTCGGTCTTTGTTCAAACTGTTTATGGCCCAAAGGGAATTAGGCAAAAGGGATGCAGAGGCCAAGGCCGCTGAGCTCTTGATGAATTTTCTTCTTTTCATTCTAGTGTTATGATGTTATAATTTCTTGATCTTGATATTCCTGAACCACAAGGGACTATCATGGTCCTGCAGTCCGATATAACCCGTTTTGTTCAAGCCATAGTCCGGAAAGTCCTTCCATTTACCTGAAGCCTTTCGCTGTTGCCAATCCTCGGACCAAGGCACGAAGGACAATACTTCTGCACCATTGAGCCAATGCGTTACTTTCTCTGGTGTGAATCGTATTCTAGTGGTATTCCATTCGCCTGCAGGTTTTACTTTCTTCACAGCGTTGTCTGGCGTGTACATGGCATAATCGGCTGCGGTCTTTTGCCATTCCTCTAGCGTGGCATCATTGATTTCTTCCCATTTCAGGTCATCCAGCAATTGGTATTCCGGGGACACTTCATATATGGCCTTGTCACTTTCTTGCACATGATAGAACACGCCGCTATTGCCTCCTTCAGGGATCTTCCATTCCAGGTACAATTCAAAATTATCGAACTCTTCTGCGGCATAGATGATGTCCTTGCCACCTTTGAACTCTTCCTCCAGTCGTATATCGGTATCGAAGGTCAATACGCCATCTTCAACAACCCATTGTGGAGGGAGAGTTTCACCGTTGTAGGATCGCCATCCTTCTGTACTGCTGCCATCAAACAATTGGATCCATTCATCCTTGGTCTGTGCCACATCACCATTATCTTCGGTCTTTATAGGCTTGATGCGTAGATTTTTCCATCGTACCTTAATACCACCACCATCATGTATCTGCAATGCGATGGCCCCTTTGCCTTCCCCGATCTTTTGATCTTCGATCTCAATCATCTTCGTACCATTGAGCCAGGTCGTGATCTTTGGAC
>JABDMQ010000094.1 GCA_013001365.1 Flavobacteriaceae bacterium | reverse complement strand
CCTGTATGCAATATAGTGTCATCTATATCACTAATTACCCCAAAATTAGAGTGACCAGATGGAATCAATAATTCGCCCCGGAACTTATTCTTCTGCTGTATGGTTCGTTTGATATTTGCGTCAGCATAAGATACCTCATAATTTAGCCAACCATGGTCATCGATAAACTGGTCTAGACCATTTATTGTCTCCTCTAAATGATAATAACCATGAGAATCTGTCTTGACATTCAATATCCTATTATTAGGAAGCTTAATATCAAGAAGCACATGCTTTATCTCATCGGACTCGAAACGTTTCCAGGAATTGATCAACAAATTGAAATAACTCTTTTGTGACAGATCGATCTTTTCGTCCTCCAATGCTCTCCCTCTTATATGAAAATGAGAAGCCGTTCCATAACTTTGAAAAGGAATGATCTGCAAAGGGTCTTTCTTGAACCAGCTCAATTTTTTGGTATTTAAGGGTTGAAGATACTATAACTCATAAAAAAAAGCCACTCAATAGAATGGCTTTTTAGTATCTAATTGTATCATTTTCAAGAATCGGATTCTCCAGTCTCCATCTCTTTCTCCTCGATGATCTTCACTTCTTTCTTTTTAACATTCACCTTGGCGTCGACATCTTTCATTGCTTCAACTTTGGCTTTTACCTCTTCAATTGTTCCTTCAATAAGTTGCTCATCAACTTTGACCTCACCATTTTCAGTAGTTGTGGTTGTCACAGTCGCTTTTGCAGTTCCATCCTCATTGGCTTCCATTTTAACTTCAACTTGTTTCTGGTTGTCTCCAGTTCCAGTTGTGGGAGGTTTTGGAGGCGTAGGAACACCAAATCTCTTTTCAATTTCAGCTTTAACTTCTTCTTCTGTTCCCTTGATCTTTTGAGTTTCCTTGACTTTCTTACCGTCCTTCAATTTGATTGTTTCTATCGTTGCTACTGCAAGATCTCCTTCCATTTCCATCGAAACTTTCACTTCTTGTTCGGTTTCTTCACCATCTCCAGACATGAACTTGGCATCTCCTTTAACAACATGTTTTTCTCCTTTGTCATCAATCCAAACATTTTCTTCTTCATGAAGCATCGCACCAGTTTCTTCACCATGATTTCCGAGTATAGGAGCAATTACCAATCCCACCAAACATGTTAGCTTTATCAAGATGTTCATTGATGGACCAGAAGTATCCTTGAATGGATCTCCAACAGTATCTCCAGTTACAGCTGCTTTATGTGCATCTGATCCTTTATAGGTCATTTCTCCATTGATCTCTACACCGGCTTCAAAAGATTTCTTGGCATTGTCCCAAGCACCACCAGCATTATTCTGGAATATAGCCCACATAACACCACTTACACATACACCTGCCATATAGCCCCCTAATGGTTCAGCTCCAAAAACAAGTCCGATTAATACAGGAGTAATAATAGTGATCAATCCAGGCAAGATCATTTCCCTTAATGCTGCTTTGGTAGAAATATCAACGCATTTTGCATATTCCGGTGTTCCAGTTCCTTCCATGATTCCAGGAATTTCCTTGAACTGCCTACGTACTTCCTGAACCATTTCCATGGCTGCCTTACCAACCGATTGCATTGCTAAAGCCGAAAAGACAACTGGTATCATTCCTCCAACAAACAACATCGCCAATACATCTGCCTTGAAGATATTTATACCATCAATTCCTGTAAAGGTGACATAGGCCGCAAAAAGGGCCAATGCTGTTAATGCTGCGGATGCAATTGCAAAACCTTTTCCAACAGCAGCCGTAGTATTTCCAACAGAGTCCAAGATATCAGTACGTTCTCTTACATGAGGTTCTAGTTCGCTCATTTCTGCAACACCTCCTGCGTTATCCGCAATAGGTCCAAAAGCATCAATAGCCAACTGCATAGCAGTTGTTGCCATCATTGCCGATGCTGCCAAGGCAACTCCATAGAATCCTGCTAAGGCATAAGATCCATAAATCGCTGCCGCGAATAAGATCACAGACAAGAATGTTGATTTCATACCAACAGAAAGACCAGCGATGATATTAGTAGCTGCTCCTGTAGAACTATTCGTTACAATGCTCATTACAGGCTTTTTACCAAGACTTGTATAATATGCCGTTACCATAGAAATGAATGCGCCTACACTAAGTCCGATCAAAGCCGACCAAAATACGTTCAGAGATGGTATTTGTTTGTAGCCTTCCCCAAAGAATTTCATATTCATGGTTTCAGGTAGCATCCAATCGATCAAGAAGTAACTAGCGATCAAAGTCAATATAATAGCAACCCAATTTCCAAGGTCCAAGGCTTTTTGCACTTGTGCTTCTTTAGAATCATTACTTGATATCTTTACCAAGAACGTCCCAAAAATTGAAGCTAAAATACCAACCCCTGCAATTACTATTGGTAGAAGGATCGGGCCCATATTGCTAAAGTCATCAGTAAATTGAGATCCAATTGACATATCTTTTATTAGGTAGTTACCTAATACCATCGATGCCAATACCGTTGCAACATAAGATCCAAACAAATCTGCACCCATTCCTGCCACATCACCTACATTATCACCAACATTATCTGCAATGGTTGCAGGATTTCGAGGGTCATCCTCTGGGATTCCTGCTTCAACCTTCCCAACCAAGTCTGCACCAACATCAGCAGCTTTTGTGTAGATTCCACCACCAACACGAGCAAATAATGCAATTGATTCAGCACCTAAAGAGAACCCTGCTAAAGTTTCAAGCACAATGGTCATGTTATTATAAAAGGTCCCTGATTCTCCCATGAATTGATTTACAAAGAACAAGAAGAATAAGCTTAATCCAAGTACTGCCAAACTTGCAACACCAAGACCCATAACCGTACCTCCTCCAAAAGAAACCTTCAATGCCTGAGGCAAACTCGTCTTAGCTGCTTCTGCAGTACGTGCATTCGCTTCGGTAGCTACACGCATACCAATATTTCCAGCTAAAGCCGAAAAGATCGCTCCAAAAATAAAGGCTGGAACTATCATCCAACTGGTCGTGTCTACTAATTGAGAAATACCGAACAGGGCTAAAGAGGCAATTACTACGAATATCAATAGTAATCTATACTCAGCATTCAAGAAAGCTAGAGCGCCTTCTTTGATTGCTTTAGAGATGCCTTTCATCTTATCACTTCCAGCATCTTGTTTTTTTACCCATGCCATTTTTATCAACATGAATACTAGTCCTAGGATCGCCAATGCAATTGGCACGAAAATCATATTTGATTCCATTATTTTTGATTTGTTATTTAGCTGGGCAAAAGTAGTAAAATCAAGGAGAATAAAAAATCAAGTAGCAAGTGTATTTGCCAGCAATTTCATTGCTTTTAAAAATTAAAGCCAAAGGTACCTGTTACACCAAACTTCCTTGCGTCCGGATTATCTAGGTAATTACCCCTGAAATTAAAATCAATACGAAGTATCTTGAAGATATTGCCCACCCCGAATCCGTATTCGTAATATATCTTGTCGGATGGCGCAATCAAAGGCGTATTTGTTGGTGCGCTCAATTCCTTATTAGCATCTGACAAATCGCCCCAAACACCTCTTAAATGAACGATTTCGCGTAAATTGAATTTCCTTAGGAATGGAATCCTAGAGAATAATCGCCCATTAAAATTATGCTGAAGATTAACTGACGTATACGTATCCGTAACGAATTCATAAAAATCCAATTGAGAAAACGTATTATAGATCGAGAAAAACGATTGATTTCCCGGTACGACACTTAATAGTCCCAAAGGCACTTCACCAAAGGTCTTACCAACCTCAACCGTAGACCAAAGCCTACCAAAGCCTCCAAGTTGCCATGGCTGGGTATAAGATGCTTGTACCTTGGTGTAATCAAAATCACTATTGAACAATGACTTATCCCCAATACTGATCTTTGCAAAAAGTTGAGCATAATTATCATTAGAGGGATTTCTCTCCACACCAAATCCTGTCATTTTCCTGCCTGGGTAATAATTCACCGAAATGGCTGTTTCAAACTGCTTGATCTCGGATGAAACTCCAGAAGGAGATTCAGGGTCCACATAATCAAGGCTAAACGTCCTGGATGCAGACTCCAAGGTTCGATAGTCGCCTCCAAACCTAAATACCACATTTCGCCAAGGTTCAAGTGATACAGCGAACGAAGTGAGATTAATGCTGGTCAATTTATCATTTGTGGAAGTTCCAATTACCGATGACGATGCAAGATTTCGGCCCAGCACATCGGTTGATGTGGTTAAGCTAGCGCCAATTTGTTCTACGTCCCTCCGATTACCACCAGATATTATCAATCGACGTTTCTTGTCAATAAGCCATTTTCCAGAAATGCCATACTTGAATTTATCATCACCAAATCCATAGGCAAGAAATCCTTCTAAACGCCAGAGGTCATTCCTTCCAAAATAGGTTCTTCCACCAGCGCGTAACCGTAATTTCTCAACATCGTTGTAACCAAAAGTTGAGAATATCGGGCCATAGTCTAAATTCAATCTATCAAATTCAATATAACCAGAAGATAGGATGCTACCCAAATTATAGAGGTTCTTGAACTTTCGTACGGTCTTTAAGGTGTCCAACATCTTATAAACACCCTTTTCATCTTTATTTAATGACTCTAGCCTGTTCTCCTCCCAAAAGGCATCATCGCGATCATAGACGTCCTTGTCGAAATCGTATACTTCTTCATCATAGAATTCATTGTCTAACACCTTGTCGAACTCATAATTATCATAAAGGGTCGTTCTTTTTCCATATACACCTCGTGACCTTTCTTTTTTATTGATAGCAAAATCCGAAAGCATGTAGTCCCGCTTTATCAAGAACAAGGAATCATTAAGCACATCGAACTCTTGCTCTATATAAATCTCCTTGACCCAATTAATATTGGCACTCTTGCTAGCCTGTAAATTGATTTCCTTGATTGCATAGGTCGAATCGTTCACCCAGAAATCACCCTTGAAGGTCAACTCGTTCTTACGCCGAGGATAGTAAATGATGTTATAGCACCATTTATTATCTATAAAAGCACTGTCGGACAGTATATAATTATAGGTGTTTATGCCAGTTTTAGATAACGGACTGACAAAACTCTTGTCAAAGAACTTGAGGTAGTTATCGTAAATGCTAAAATCGGAATACAAGTCGTTAACAAAATCAATTATTACCTGGTTGTCATCGAATCCAGAATTCTTGTTACCCCTGAGCACTTCCTTTTCCTTATTAATGGTATTATCGCCATATACTTTTGAAACTGCTTCGTTAATGAACATAGGGAGATAGGTCTTACCAGTGACCCTCGAGGTATCTACTTCGTTGAACACGAATTCCATTCCCCTGAATAGCTTGCTCTTTATCAATGCGCTATCAATGGTGTTCAGGTCAAATTCAACCTTTTCGTATTTATCGTATTCATACTGGTCGAATTGCTTGAGGCCATTATATCGCTTCCGTTCCCAGATCTTCTTGAGAATATCAATTGCCGGATTGTTTTTCTTGGATTGTTTTCCAGTATAGATAACAACCTCGTCCAGTTGCGCTGTCTCATCTTTTAGCACCACATTAAAGAAATAATTCACTTTTTTCTCTAACTGTATCTCTTGTCGTTCATAACTTATGAAAGATACTACGACAGCATCCCAGTCCTGATCGGATTCTAGATAGAATTTACCATTTTCATTGGTTATTGTGCCTTCAGAAGACCCTTTGAAGATCACATTTGCAAAAGCTATTGGGTCATAATTGGAATCGTAGACCGTACCACTCACTTTGGTCTGTGCGAAAGACGAGATTATCCCGAGGAAAAATAAGGTAAGAAGTAGTTTAACGTTCATATCGATAAAAAACTGCATCAACAACACTGTTGATGCAGTTTCTATAACGCTTTAATTTGCGTTTTATTTGTACATCACTTTCTTTACAGCTTTGATCACGTCATTGCTATTAGGTATCCATTCCTCCAATAACACTGGAGAATAAGGTGCTGGTGTATCTGCTGTATTGATCTTTACAATTGGTGCATCCAAATAATCGAAAATCTGGGATTGAACCTGGTATGTTATTTCAGTTGCTACGTTACCAAAAGGCCAAGCTTCTTCTAATATCACCAATCTGTTGGTTTTCTTTACTGACTCTAATATGGCATTATGATCCATTGGTCTTACCGTTCGCAAATCAATGATCTCACAAGAGATGCCTTCTTTTTCAAGTTCTTCTGCAGCTTTATAGGCTTCTTTAATGATTTTTCCGAAGGAAACAATAGTAACATCATTTCCGGAACGCTTGATCTCGGCAACGCCAATTGGAATCGTATACTCCTCTTCAGGTACTTCTCCCTTATCACCATACATCTGCTCACTCTCCATGAAGATGACAGGATCATCATCACGAATGGCAGATTTTAAAAGTCCCTTGGCATCATATGGATTAGAAGGTACTATAACTTTCAGTCCAGGGGTATTGGCAAACCAACTTTCAAACGCTTGAGAATGCGTAGCACCGAGTTGTCCTGCTGAAGCCGTAGGCCCTCGAAATACTATTGGACATTTAAACTGGCCACCAGACATCTGCCTGATCTTAGCTGCATTATTAATGATCTGGTCAATCCCTACTAATGAGAAATTAAAGGTCATGTATTCAACAATTGGCCTATTACCTGTCATTGTAGAACCAATGGCAATACCTGCAAAACCAAGTTCAGCAATTGGTGTATCGATTACGCGCTTCTCGCCAAACTCATCCAGCATGCCTTTGGAAGCCTTATAAGCTCCATTATATTCTGCTACTTCCTCACCCATAAGGTAAACGGCCTCGTCTCGGAGCATTTCCTCACTCATTGCCTCGCAAACGGCTTCTCTAAATTGTATTGTTCTCATTTATGTTCTCTTAGATAAACAGGAAAAGCAAAAATAGGAATAATGTATGCGATAAAAAACAGTAAAAATTCAAAATTTTACTATGCGTGCATAGTAAATTACGTAAATTTATCTTACCTTCGTGGTCTCAAAAAATTACTCAAGAAACAAAGCAAAATATATGAAAATTCTAGTGTGTATTAGCCATGTTCCTGACACCACATCCAAGATCAATTTCACTGAAGGCGATACGAAATTTGACACCAACGGTGTTCAATTCGTTATTAATCCAAATGATGAATTTGGCCTGACACGAGCCATGTGGTTAAAGGAAAAGCAAGGCGCAAGTATAGATGTAGTAAGTGTTGGAGGTCCTGAAACAGAACCAACCCTAAGAAAGGCACTTGCCATTGGAGCTGATGGAGCTATAAGGGTCAATGGCCATCCAAAAGACGGCGCATTTGTTGCCAAGCAATTGGCCAAGGTCATGGAAGATGGTGGTTACGACCTAGTTATTGCAGGACGTGAATCCATTGATTACAATGGCGGAATGGTTCCTGGAATGGTGGCTGCGCTTACTAACGCCAATTTTGTCAATACATGTATCGGACTTGAAGTTGAAGGCTCCAATGTTACCGCTATCAGGGAAATAGATGGTGGTAAGGAAACTGTTTCTACGAGTTTTCCATTGGTAGTTGGCGGACAAAAAGGATTGGTTGAGGAAAGCGAATTACGCATCCCGAATATGCGTGGTATCATGCAAGCAAGACAAAAACCATTGAATGTCATAGAGCCTACTGGAGATTCAGCTAAAACGAATTCAGTGAAATTTGAAAAGCCAGCAGAAAAAGGAGCAGTGAAATTAGTGTCTCCAGACAATATCGACGAACTAGTTAGCCTACTTCATAACGAAGCCAAGGTAATTTAATCTTATAAACGTATACACATGTCAGTTTTAGTATATACAGAATCAGATAATGGACAATTCAAGAAAGTTGCCTTAGAAGTAGCATCTTATGCAAAGGCAGTTGCAGACAGTCTTGGAACAAGCGTTACTGCTGTTTCCATAAATACCAATGACGTATCTGTCTTAGGTAATCATGGCGTAGACAAGGTCCTTAACGTCACCAATTCTCAACTTGATAAATTCAACGCCAAGGCCTATGCCGAAGTCGTTAAACAAGCGGCTGAAAAAGAAGGTGCAAGTGTTGTTATCGTTAGCTCTAGTGCAGACAGCAAGTATCTCGCTCCAATTTTGGCAGTAGGATTAGATGCAGGATATGTTTCCAATGTGGTTGAAGCTCCTTCAAGCACATCTCCTTTTACTGTTAAGAGAACTGCTTTTACCAATAAAGCATTTGAAATGACAGAGATCATTGCTGAGAAAAAGATCATTGGAGTTTCAAATAACTCTTTCGGATTGGTTGAATCTTCAGGTAATGCTTCTTCAGAAGATTTTTCACCTAGCATTCCTGATTCTGGTGTCAGCGTTGAATCAATAGACCGAGCAACAGATAAGGTGACCATAGCAGATGCTGAAATCGTGGTTTCTGGTGGCCGTGGTCTTAAAGGTCCGGAGAATTGGGGAATGATCGAAGAATTGGCAGAAGTCCTTGGTGCTGCTACAGCATGCTCAAAACCCGTGTCCGACCTTGGATGGCGTCCTCATAGCGAGCACGTTGGGCAAACAGGGAAACCCGTAGCATCCAATCTATATATTGCTATTGGGATCTCAGGAGCCATTCAGCACTTAGCTGGCATTAATGCCTCCAAAGTAAAAGTGGTCATCAATACAGATGAAGAAGCACCATTCTTTAAAGCTGCAGACTATGGGGTTGTAGGTGATGCATTTGAGGTGGTACCAACTCTAATCCAAAAATTGAAGGATTTTAAAGCACAAAACGCATAAATTTTATAACTTGTATTTTTAAAGGATTGTTTAAGTTTGGTAAAGTCCTAATTTAAACGGTCTTTTGTATTTCGAATTTATGAGTTTAGTTCGCCTCAACATAAAAGGGATTTCCTATAGCCAAACACAAAATGGTGCTTATGCCCTCATTCTTAATGAAGTGGATGGAGATCGCAAACTTCCTATAGTAATTGGTGCTTTTGAAGCTCAATCCATTGCCATTGCATTGGAGAAAGAGATCAAGCCTCCAAGGCCACTAACTCATGATCTTTTCAAGAATTTTTCGGATAGATTTGATATTGTTGTCAAGCAAGTGATCATCCATAAATTGGTAGATGGTGTTTTTTATTCAAGCTTGATCTGTGAGCGTGATAAAATTGAAGAGATCATTGATGCGCGAACAAGTGATGCTATTGCATTGGCGCTGCGATTCGATGCACCGATTTTCACCTACAAGAACATACTGGACAAAGCTGGAATTTATTTAAAGGTGAATCCCAAGAAAGATGATGAAGACACACCTGATGACAGTATCTTGGTCGACGACCTCATCGCAGAGGAAATAGAGACTGGAGGCGCCTCTGTGAATTATCAATCCAAAACCTTGGACGAACTCAACAAACTGCTAAGTGAAGCCGTAGCCAACGAAGATTACGAAAAAGCTGCGAAGATCCGGGATGAGATTTCCAAAAGGAATTAAATAGACATTTAATGAAGAACATACTTTTAGCTATTGTAGCTGTCTTGTTTGCAGGCTCCTTGACAATAGCGCAAAGTATTGAAAAAACATGGACGTTTTCAAGCATTGAAAACAGTTCTGGAGAATCTGTAGTTCAAACTGATCCATCAACAGACTTCATGACCTTTGAAAAGGGTAAATTCCATTACGAACTTGAAGCCAAGGACGATCTTAAGGCCGAAGGTGATTATCTCTACCAAAACAACCTTTTGGTTTTTTACTATTCCAAACCAACGGATACAATAAGATATTATCGCATTACGAAGCTTACAGATGAAGCCTTGTCTTTTACCGAAAATGGTGTGTCCTATAATTTCGAGGTGTCAGGCAATGCGAATCAAGAAACAGCTGTCTTGCCTGTAGAGAAAACAGACTCGGACATCGTTCCAAAACAAGGGTTCTCAATGTCTAGTCTAATGCGTGGTGCTTTGGGAATGTTTGTTCTGTTGCTATTGTCATTCCTGCTTAGCAAGAATCGTAGGGCCATTAATTGGAGGACCGTATCCTTCGGATTGGCTGCACAACTATTACTCGCCATTGGCGTATTGAAAGTGCCATTTATTCAAGCAGCTTTCGAATGGGTTGGCGGTATCTTCATTTCCATTCTCGACTTTACGGAGGCTGGAACCAAATTCTTGTTTGCGTCGTTTGGAACTGGAGAGATCGAAGGGCCATTACTGACCTTCGCCATTTCGATATTGCCAACTATTATCTTCTTTTCTGCGTTGACCTCGGTATTGTTCTATCTAGGAATCATACAAAAAGTGGTGAAAGGATTAGCATGGTTACTTACCAAGGTATTGCAGATCTCTGGTGCGGAAAGTTTAAGCGTTGCTGGGAACATATTTTTGGGTCAGACGGAATCGCCATTAATGATCAAGGCCTATCTGGAGAAAATGAGCAGATCGGAAATACTTCTGGTCATGATCGGTGGTATGGCCACTGTAGCTGGAGGTGTCTTGGCGGCGTATATCGGATTTTTAGGTGGTGAAGATGAAGCCATGAGAATCTTCTACGCTAAGCATTTATTGGCAGCATCCGTAATGGCGGCACCAGGCGCTATCGTTATTTCTAAAATGCTGTATCCGCAGACCGAAAAGATAGACACGGAGATAAAAGTCACTCAAGAGAACATTGGCTCCAATATCCTGGATGCCATTGCCAACGGAACCACCGAAGGATTGAAGCTTGCCGTTAACGTCGGCGCTATGCTATTGGTGTTCATTGCCTTTATTGCCATGATCAATGGCATTTTGGGCTGGGTAGGTGATATTACCTCCTTGAACGAATGGGCAAAGAACAATACACCTTACCCAGCGTTCTCTCTCGAATTGATACTAGGATATGTATTCGCGCCACTAATGTGGCTCATCGGTGTTGCCAAGGAAGACATGGCACTTATGGGTCAGTTATTAGGAATAAAATTGGCTGCCAGCGAATTCGTTGGCTATATTCAATTGGCGGAGCTCAAGAATCCTTTGAACTTCCTTCATTTAAAATATGAGAAATCCATTATCATGGCAACCTATATGCTTTGTGGGTTTGCCAATTTTGCATCCATAGGCATCCAGATTGGTGGTATTGGCTCTTTGGCTCCGGGACAGCGCAAGACATTGTCTGAATTCGGTATCCGAGCCCTGATCGGAGGAACGGTAGCATCACTTCTTTCGGCCACCATTGCAGGTATGATCATCGGCTAGTGCTATTCCTTTTTAGTTAATAACTTTGTAATATTAATTGACAATATTTAGCCATTGACCATGGCACTTTTTATATTTTTATTCTCTGAAAATCCAAGGTTTAACTTAAAGAGATTCCTGCTTTCGCAGGAAATATTATGAAGCAATACCACGACCTCGTTAAATATGTTCTGGAAG
>JABDMQ010000064.1 GCA_013001365.1 Flavobacteriaceae bacterium | reverse complement strand
CTTGAATGCCGTACCAAGGGCATCCAAGAAGGAGGAACGCGTTATTCAGTTCATGAAAGAGTTCGGAGAGAATCTAGGATTGGAAACCATGGAAGATGAGGTAGGAAACGTGATCATCAAGAAGCCTGCTACCAAAGGCATGGAGGACAGGCAGACCGTGGTCATGCAATCGCATCTGGACATGGTGCACCAGAAAAACAGCGATACCGAGTTCGATTTTGATACCCAAGGCTTCAAGATGCGTATCGATGGTGATTGGGTGAGGGCAAAAGGGACGACGCTTGGCGCTGACAACGGACTAGGTGTCGCAACGATCATGGCGATATTAGAGAGCAAGGAGATAGAACATCCAGCAATTGAGGCCTTGTTCACTATTGATGAAGAAACTGGAATGACGGGTGCCATGGGCTTAAAAGGAGGCTTATTGAAAGGAGATATCTTGTTGAATCTGGATACCGAAGAAGATGACGAAATTGGTGTGGGTTGTGCTGGTGGCATAGATGTGACCGCCAAGGGAACCTATGCTCAAGAACCTGTTCCTAGTGGTGCCAAAGCCCTGAGACTGGAAGTTAAAGGCCTTAATGGAGGGCATTCGGGTATGCAGATCCATGAAGGATTAGGCAACGCCAATAAGATCATTAATCGCTTGTTGTATAGTGTTATCGAAGATATTAGGATCGCTCAAATAGATGGAGGTAGTCTGCGAAATGCCATTCCTCGTGAGAGCGTTGCAGTAATTGTTTTTGAAGCGCGCAAAGAGGAATTGATCTCTGAGTTAATACTGGCTCTTGCACAGACCATCAAGAAAGAATACAAGACCATGGAGCCTAACTTTGAAGTAAACCTTGTACCCGATCAAATACCAAACATGGTCATGTCTTTTGACGATCAGGGTAAGTTGCTCAATGCTATTTATGCAGCCACCAACGGTGTTTACAGAATGAGTGCAGACATACCTGATCTGGTGGAAACTTCTAACAACATCGCAAGGGTGGAGGTAAAGAACGGAAACATCAAGATTGCGTGTTTAACACGCTCGTCGGTAGAATCCAGTAAATGGGACTTGGCAAATTCCTTGAAATCCACGTTTGAATTGGCAGGGTACACCACAGAATTCGGTGGCGATTACCCTGGGTGGACACCAAATATGGACAGCAAGATCCTGAAGGTCATGTCTCGACTATATGAAGACCTATTTAAGGAAAAGCCACATGTTGCTGCTTGTCATGCTGGTTTGGAATGCGGTATTCTTGGCACCAATTACCCTGAGATGGACATGATCAGTTTTGGGCCAACGATCTTGGGAGCGCACTCCCCAGATGAACGCGCCAGTATTAGCTCGACAAAGAAATTCTGGAAATTCGTGCTTGAGATCCTGAAGAACATCCCGAAGAAATAAGGCATAAAAAAAGCAGCGATTAGCGGCGTTCTTAATTAGGACATCCAAAGTTCTAATTTATGATAATATACCCATTTATTATTCATTTTTCTGTAGATGTAAAAATATCCAGAATTTGCTGTATCAACTGAGTACACAGAATAACCATAGATAATTACCCAATTTTTCGAACAACTAAAATAAGGCTTAGAAATAACCAGATAATTAAAGCTATTTTGAGAAGATAGATCAAGATTTTCCTTATCAACAATATTAGGTGAGAGCTGCTTAAAATCAATTTTATCTTTTGGGCTATCTGCTCTAGCAATAGCACCAAGATGGCTCAAATCGACTTGGTCCAAGAACTCATTTATGCTTGGAATTTTATTTGAAGGTAGTGGTCTCCAATTATCTGTGAAATATTTATTATTTAGATACTTTACTACTTTCCTGTTTGTGTTCAGGGATTGAAAATTATTATCTAAATAAATTATATTGTCATCATTTTCGGCTAAAAATTGATTTAGGAACTCATACGTTTGGCAGTAAATTGAACTGGTTACAAAAAGAACTAGAATAGTTAGTATTACTTTCATGAATTAAATATAGGATTTTCATTCAATCCAAACTATATCTGATTTCAAGTTTACCTTCAGTTGCTTTGTAGGGATTGAAATACAAGTATTGATTAAGACCTCCATAATAATCAAAATTAAGCCTAGTATCAATTGTTCCGGTAAAAAATAAGGAATACGACTTATCGTTCCTATTCAAACTCGTTCGTATCTCGATGCTATCATTTGTTTGCCCTTTAAGGATGATATTATAAGTCGAGTAGCCAAAAGCATTATCCTCAATTGGTATTAGGCTGTCAACAAAGATTTCATCGAATTCTGTAATTGTTATTTGCTTTTGGTCCGTTTTGGAACAGGAAGCTAATACAACAATAAAGATTGGAATTAAAATCTTCTTAATCATTCAATTCTTACTGAATCCCCACCATTTCCATGATGAACTGCAAGTCTGTATTTGGTTTGATCATACCACGACCAGCTTCGCCATAAGCCAAGTGAGACGGGATGTAAACAAAGACCTGGTCTCCAACTTGCATGTTCTTAGCAGCTTCCTTGAAACCAGCAATCATCTGGGCATCCGGGCTAATTTGCATGGGCATCGGTTGGTACATCTGACGTTGAACCTTAGTTGGATTAAGCATGCCATATTTCTCTTCTACATCACGTAAATTGCTATCGAATAATTTTCCATCGGTAAAATAGCCTTGGTAGTTTATGGTTACTGTCTGCCCAGTCTTTGGCTTGGTACCAGTTCCTTTCTTTATGTAATGCAATTTCAATCCAGAAGCCAACGTATTGGCCTGTTGGTTATAGCCATCAAGAACAGGCTTGAATTCTGCTGCAACGGCTGCAATCTTGGCTTCACGTTGTGCTTTTTCCTCTTCGGCCTTTCTACGCGCTTCCTTTTCTGTATTCTTAATGCGTTCTTCTAGTTGTGGCAATTCGCTTTCCCAGACACTTACCGCATCGAAATTCTTCGCAGACATTCCTTGTCTAATGATATTCACTTCAAGCATCGCGTCACCTTGAACAATGGCATCGACCACCTCTTGTCCTTTGACCACTTCACCAAAGACCGTATGGCAATATACTCTTGGTTGACTACATCTCTTTAGGTTGCCGTTTTCATCGTAGGTATCTAACCAAGGTGTTTCCTTATGGGTAATGAAGAACTGGCTTCCATTGGTTCCCCATCCGCCAGAATTGGCCATGGATAGGATGCCCGCTTTATTATGTTTTAGGGTCGAGTCTGCTTCTGTTTCGAACTTATAACCTGGATCACCTGATCCTGTTGCTGTTGGGTCTCCACCTTGTATCATGAAGTCGTTCAATACCCTATGAAAGGTCAACCCATCATAATATCGCTTTCCTTTGTATTCGTCCTTGACCATTGGATGAACGCCTTCTGCCAATGCCACGAAATTTGCTACGGTCACTGGAGTTTTGTCTGGCGTTAGTTTTACGACTATCGTATCTTTTTCTGTTACGATCTCGGCAAATAGTCCGTCACCGAATTCCTGGTAAGGTCCTGGTTTACATGACGCGGCTAGATTAACAAGTACTAGCATTACGATTAAAGAGAACTTGAATGATTTCTTAATGATTTTCATAACGGAATTTAATTTGTTTCTTTTTGGGTTATTGTATTAACGGTCACTTGGCAAACCAAAGGTACATTGGTGCCAATGCTCTTTGAGTCTCCATAGTAACCATAAGCTTTTTGAGAAGGGAACAGGAAGGTAACGGTCTCTCCTGCTTTCATGAGTTTCAGACCTTCACGCAAGCCAGAGAACAATTCTTGTTGGTCCATGGCATAGTTTTGTGTTCTTAACTGTTCTTGCGTATAAATGGTATTGCCTTTAAGGTCCTTGACATCATAATCGAAATTTACCAGATCCCCGAATCCTGGGGTGCCACTTTCAGCTTGAACCTTTGTATTGTAAGTGTACCAAAATCCATTAGGAGAAGCTAGATATTCTGTATTGGTGTCTGCCTCTATAAGTGTCTTTATGATCGCGTGTTCCTCGGCAATGAGTTTCTTGTTTCGTTCGACAGATTGATCGATGAAGGATCCAGTCTTGACAGAGATCGGTCGTCTTGCTTCCGGCGTCTTACATGCACTGAAGGTTACAAGCAGTACCATTGCTATTACTAATTTTTTCATGAAATGAGGTCTTTTTTATAGCTGGGCAAGATAGTGATAAATTTTTCAACGGTTTCGGTCAAGGACATGGTGCTACGTCCGCCAGCTGCGTTTGTATGGCCGCCACCATTGAAGTGCTCCCTGGCGAATTCATTAACATCGAAATCGCCTTTAGACCTTAATGAGATCTTTACGATGCCTTCTTTCTGATGTTCAATGAATATCACTGTGAACACAATGCCATTTACCGACAGACCATAATTAACGAATCCTTCCGTATCGCCTTTCTTGAAATCGAAGGAATTAAGTTCTTTTTGGGACAACGTCATGTAAGACGTTTTTAGGTCTGGAAGAATCTTCAGATTGTTCATGGCACATCCTAGTAGCTGTAATCTACCATAGGAATTGGTATCGTAAACATTGTTATGTATCTGTGCGTTATCGGCGCCTTTGTCGATCAACTCAGCAATGACGCGATGTGTTTCGCTTGTCGTAGCACGAAACCTGAAGGATCCAGTATCCGTCATTATGCCCGTATAAAGGCAAGTGGAAATGTCTGCATCGATTTTTGAGGTGTCTCCAAGCATGTCAATAAAATGATAGATCATCTGGCTTGTAGAGCACATTTCAACATCAGAATACACATATTTGGCATAATCTTCGGGTTGCTGGTGGTGATCAATCATGATCTTTATGCTATCAGAATTCTCAAGGCTGGTTTCCATGTCGCCTGTTCTGTGCAGCGCATTGAAATCCAAGGTAAATATCAGGTCCGAATCATTGATGAGCGTATCGGCATTTTTCTTTGTCTTTTCATATATCATGACAGAAGAATCACCTGGCATCCATTTCAAGAATTGCGGATAGTCGTTAGGCGCAATAACCGCGACATCATGATCGAGTTTTTTGAGGTAATGCATTAATCCTAGAGATGATCCCATGGCGTCGCCATCTGGGTTCTTGTGAGGTACAATGACAATTTTTTTGGGTGCTGAAAGTAGCTGTTTTACGTCTTTAAGGTCTTCTTTCTTCATGT
>JABDMQ010000088.1 GCA_013001365.1 Flavobacteriaceae bacterium | reverse complement strand
TTACAATACTATCGATGTCTTGAAATGGTTCCAGAACTATAAGTTCGAAAAGAGATCGCCTGTATTGGGGGATGTGAAAATGACCGTTACGCAGATCAACGGCGGAAAGCAACATAATGCAGTACCTGCTGAGGTTGATTTGGTGATTGATGTAAGAGTGAATGACAAATATTCAAATGGGGAAATTGCAAAGATTCTCGAGGATAAATCGCCTTGTTCAAGTATTAAAGCGCGAAGCCTGCGATTGAATTCTTCATCCATTCCTATAAGCCACCCATTGGTAGAAGCGGGGATTTTACTTGGGAGGGAGACTTACGGGTCACCAACATTATCGGATCAAGCAGTTTTGAGTTGCCCGTCCTTAAAATTAGGACCCGGTGATAGCACGCGATCTCATACCGCAGACGAATTCATTTATTTGAAAGAGATTGAAGAAGGGATAGAATTATATATAAAATTATTGGAAAAGGTGTTATAAAGTCGAATTGTGATTCCGTCTCGAGGATTCGGGAATGCGGAATCCACTCACATAACGCTAAACAAATAGATTCCCGCCTTCGCGGGAATGACAAAAAATTGAATAGTTATGAAACTCTGGGACAAAGGCATAGAAATAGACAAAAAAATAGAGCAATTCACAGTCGGCAACGATCGTGAAATCGATCTACACATTGCAAAATATGATGTTAAAGCATCACTGGCACATGCCATCATGTTAGAATCGATCGGGATCATAACGTCTGAAGAACTAAAGCAGCTGAAAACAGGATTGCAGTCCATTTCGGTGTCTATTATCAACGGAAGTTTTATCATTGAAGACACGTTTGAAGACGTGCATTCCAAGATAGAGCACGAACTTACCAAGACACTGGGTGAAGTCGGGAAGAAGATCCATACCGCACGGTCCAGGAATGATCAAGTCTTGGTCGCCCTACAATTGTATTATAAAGAGAACCTTCAACTGATCAATGAGAAAACAAAGATATTCTTCGATACGCTTTTAGGCCTTGCCGAAAAACATAAATCGCAATTATTGCCGGGTTACACGCATCTGCAAGTGGCAATGCCATCATCCTTTGGATTATGGTTTTCTGCTTATGCAGAATTACTGATTGACGATGTGTACATGCTGAATGCGGTTTCGAAAATCGTTGATCAAAATCCTTTGGGTTCCGCAGCGGGTTATGGGAGTTCATTTCCTATCGATAGAGATATCACGACCAAGGAACTCAACTTCTCCACTCTAAAATACAACGTGGTTGCTGCACAATTAAGCAGAGGGAAAAGCGAACGTGCTATTGCTAGTGCTTTGGGTGGTTTGTGTAATACCATGTCGCGATTTGCGATGGATATCTGTTTGTATATGAGTCAGAATTTCGGATTCATAAGTTTTCCAGATGAGCTCACTACAGGTAGTAGCATCATGCCTCATAAAAAGAATCCTGATGTGTTTGAGTTGATCAGAGGCAAGTGCAATAAAATCCAAGCTTTGCATACAGAAATGTTGTTGATCACGAATAATTTGCCAAGCGGTTACCATCGAGATTTTCAATTATTGAAAGAGAATATCATAAACGCATTTGAGGATGTAAAGGATATATTGGACATCTTCAATTATGCCATACAGCAAGTCATTGTAAAAGAGATTGATCTTTCAGACGATAAATACCAGTATCTATTTACGGTAGATAGTATTAATAATTTGGTAGTAGAAGGCCTGCCTTTTAGGGAAGCCTACAAGAAGATTGGCGCTGAAGTGCAATCAGGAACTTATAAGCCAGGATTAACAAAGAAACATGCACATTTGGGCAGTATGCATAACCTTGGCTTGGAGTTCATAAATCAAAAATTCCCAAAGTAAAAACAAGTAATATTTGAATTATTGTTAACTTTAGGTCAAATCCCTGTTTTTTTTAACTGCTTCAAGAATTGAATATTTATTGTTTATTCCGTATGTAATAGAGCTTTAATGCAGGGAATAATGATTCTTCATGGATGATAAAGGTTCAAATAAGGCTCAAAAAATAAATTCTCCTATAAATGGTCTGGAGCTGTCTTCCTCGGAATTTGAATCTGCGGCGTTAAATAACTCCTCTGATGGTATTACAGCAATAAACCTTAAAGGAGAAATTCTTTTTTGGAATGATGGCGCTGTTAAATTATCGGGCTATTCCGAAGAAGAGGTTCTTGGCAAGAATATTTCCATAGTATACCGTAAACAGGATATCCCAGATCTTGTCGAGAGAATCAAAAAAGCCAAGCAGGGTGAATTCTTCACCAACAAAGAGTTGATAATGATAGATAAGGAAGGTAAAGAACATCAGGTCTTGCTAACCCTTAACGGATTGACTGACAGCGCTGGAAACATTACAACCCTTTTAGGGGTCACAAAAGATATCACGGACCTAAAACGTGCAGAATTAGAATTAAAAAGAGCCCAAGAAATCGCGCACATTGGTAATTGGTATTTAGATTTATCAACAGGTGAAATCACTTGGTCTGACGAACTTTATAAAATGTATGGTTTTGATCCTGCACTTCCAATTCCACCTTTGACAGAACATGAAAAATTCTTGACACCTGAAAGTTGGGAATTATTGAATACATCAATAGAGCATACTAGAAAGACTGGCGAACCGTACGCTATTGAACTTAAAATCAATAATGAATTAGGTGATGACGTATGGCAATGGTTTTACGCAAAAGGTGAAGCAGTATTTGATTCGAAGAACACTATTATTGCTATAAGAGGAACTGCACAAGACATTACGGATAGAAAAATTGCAGAAGAAAGGATAAAAGAGAGTGAAGCAAGTATAAACACCATTCTTAATTCGTTGCCAGCAAGTGTTTGTGTTATAGACGGCACAGGTAAAATACTTCAAGTGAATAATTCTTGGGAGGAATTTGGTAAATTGAACGGAATGCCCAGGGGAACAGATTATTATAAAGAGTATAATTATTTTGACGTTTGTAAAAAAGATCTTCAAAATGAAGATGCAAGATTCGCATTACGTGGGCTGTTAAGTTTGGCAGAAAACAAGATCACGGAGTTTGAGCATGAGTATCCCTGTCATTCTCCTAAGAGAAAACAATGGTTCTCACTTCGTGCCAAACTAATGAAATCAAAAGATATACAGATTGTTATTTCTCATATCGATATAACCTCGCGCAAACTTGCTGAAGAAAATATTAAAGAAACATTAACGCAGCTTAATGTGGCGGTAGATACCGCCAAAATAGGTGTGTGGACTCAAAATGTTGAAACTGGAGAATTGACATGGAATAGTGAGCTTTTTTCGATTTTCGGGCTAGAGACATCAGAATTCGATTATTCGATTGAGTCATTCCTGAAAACGGTACATCCTGAAGATATAGATTATCTAACGGATCTACAAGAAAAGCTAATGCAGAAAAAGACTATACCTGACTTTAATTACAGAATCTTTCGCCCTAGTGGTGAAGTAAGATATATCCAAGCTTCTGCTACTCCAATTCTTGATGACAAACAAAACTTGATAAAAATTGTAGGGATAAAACTAGATAAAACGGAAGAAAGAAAAGCAGAAGAAAAATTAGAAAAAGCTAATGAAGAATTGATGCATGCTGTTTCCACTTTAAACGAACTACGACAGCAAATTGAAGCTGAGAACATTTACTTAAAGGAGGAGTTAAGACTTGATGGTAGCTTCAACGAGATCGTTGGCTCAAGCCCACCCTTGCGAAAAATGCTAAGGCAAGTGCAACAAGTTGCCAAGACAGATTCCACAGTTCTTATTCTTGGTGAAACAGGCACAGGTAAAGAGCTTATTGCTAGAGCTATTCATGATTCCAGCAACAGAAAGGACAAGCCCATGGTCAAGGTTAATTGTTCTGCGCTTCCTGCAGAATTGATAGAAAGTGAATTCTTTGGGCATGAAGCAGGTGCTTTTACAAGTGCCATTGCTCGCAAGATCGGTCGATTTGAACTAGCGAATGGCGGAACCATTTTCTTGGACGAAATCGGTGACTTGCCAATTGGCTTACAAACAAGATTGCTTAGAGTGTTGCAAGAAAATGAGTTCGAGCGAGTAGGAGGAGAAGAAACCATAAAGATAGATGTTAGGGTTATCACTGCAACCAATAGAAATTTGGAACAGGAAGTGATTAATGGAAATTTTCGGCAAGATCTCTACTATAGACTTAATGTTTTTCCTATAACATGCCCTCCATTGAGAAAGCGTATGGATGATATTCCAGATTTAGTCAATCATTTCGTGAATAAATACAATCAAAAGCTCAAAAAGAACATCACTGCTGTGAGTCAGAAAACCATTGATAACCTCATTAAATACAAGTGGCCTGGCAATATAAGGGAATTGGAACATGTCATCGAACGTTCAGTTATCGTGAATCAAGGAAGTCAATTACGAATAGGTGCTTGGTTTTCGAACAGTGATATTGGCAATGTAGTTCCTGATGACTTGACCACATTGGAAGACGTGGAACGTAACTATATCACTAAGGTTTTGGATGAGGTTAATTGGAAGATACGAGGAAAGAATGGCGCTGCGGAAATATTAGGATTAAAGCCTACAACCCTAGAATCGCGAATGAAAAAATGGAATATTAGTAGAAAGAAATAACGTTATCGCAATTGAAATAAACTCCGATATTTCGTGGTTACACGAAATATCGGAGTTTTTATGTGTTCTACGAGATAGTTTTAATAATTTTTAATATGTGTAAAAAGCTTATAATCAAGTAGATATAATTAATTTTAACATTATTTGTTTTATGGCATCTTTTATGCCTATAAAGTAAGAGTAATTGATGACCCCAAATCACAGCATATGAAAACTGAGCAATCATTGAAATACGAATTACAAGCAGAATTCGAGAAATTGTACAAAATGAAAAATCATGTTCCGGATGAAGGAAATGAGGGTTTTTCATTAACAGTTCTTAATAATATATTTAGGAAAATAAGGGAGAAAGAACATTTAGCAAACGAGCAAACATTCAATTTAAGATAATTGATTGAAGTGACAAGATTAATAGCAGCTAACTAAAACTAAATCCCAAAATCCCCGTTTAGTTTAGAACGTTAATAACGTTTCTTGATCCCGAGAAAAGTGCACCTTACAAGGTGCACTTTTTTTATTTGCCTATTAGTGAATCTAAGTATTGCCCCTATACTTTACTTATGGTCCAAGAAAAAAATTAAGAATCTAGATAATAGTACTCTGTCCTAGATGGATATTCTGGAAATTGAGGTTTGTGTCATTTGGGTTCACAACAAAATCCGCAATGAAATCACCAACTTTGTCCGTTGTTACATTGTCGAATTTCGTATTGATGTCAGGCGTGCTTATATATAATTTCAAGGATTTATCGACGCCTCTCCTAATGAGCTCGGCTTCTTCTTCCAGACCTAAATGTTCCAGCATCATCGCTGCCGATAATATGGACGCCAATGGATTGGCAATGTTCTTCCCTTTTGCTTGGGGATAGGACCCATGAATTGGTTCGAACAATGCATTGTCATTACCTACAGAGGCCGAAGCCAATAAGCCTATCGAACCACCGATCACACTGGCTTCATCGCTTATAATGTCACCAAATAGATTCTCAGTGAGGATGACATCAAATTGCTTGGGATTCAAGATCAATTGCATAGCAGCATTGTCTACGAACAGGAATTCCAGTTTAACATCTGGATAGTCCTTGGCCATTTCAGTAACAGTCTTGCGCCATAGGCGAGATGTCTCAAGGACATTCGCTTTATCGACCAATGTTACATGCTTTCTCCTGTTCTGTGCAGCCTTGAATGCAAGATGTGCGACGCGTTCGATCTCTTCAACTGAATATGTACATCCATCAGAAGCTATTTTGCCATCTTTGCTCAATTTTTTCTCACCGAAATAGATACCTCCTGTTAATTCACGATAGATGGAAATATCCGTTCCTCTGATGATGTGACGTTTTAAGGGGGATTTGTCAATTAAGCTCTCATATGCTTGAACTGGACGTATATTGCAAAACAACCCTAGTTGCTTACGTAATCTCAATAGGCCTTGTTCAGGACGCACCTTGGCCGAAGGATCATTATCATACTTTGGGTCACCTATGGCTCCGAACAATATCGCATCGGATTCTTCACAAATATCGATGGTTTCTTCTGGTAGCGGGTTCCCTGTTTTATCAATGGCTATAGCACCAACCAGGGCTTCGTTGTAGGTGAATTTATGATTGAAGACATCGGCAACGGCTTCGAGGGCTTTTTTTGCCTGAGTGGTTACTTCTGGTCCTATACCATCTCCTGGTAATATGGCAATATTAAAATTCATTACTTATCGAGTTTAAATTCAAAAGCTTGTATCTCTTCTTTTTTACTAAGCAAGAATTCAATGTCGTCATAGCCATTGATCAAGCAAAGTTTCTTATATGGGTCTATTTCAAAATCAACGCTTCCTATAGGTGTATGAAGACTTTGTGCTTCAAGGTCTATAGTGAGTTCTGCAGTTGGATCAGCTTCAATATGGCGGATCAGGTCTTTCAAGAATGAATCTTTGACTTGTATGGGCAGCAACCCATTGTTAAGTGCATTGCCTTTGAAGATATCTGCAAAGAAACTGGATATGATCACCTTGAATCCATAATCCTTGATGGCCCAGGCTGCGTGCTCGCGACTGGAACCGCATCCAAAGTTATCGCCAGCAACAAGGATACCACCTGAAAACTTAGAGTCATTAAGAACAAAGTCCTGATTGATGTTGCCATCCTCATGATAGCGCCAATCCCTGAAAAGATTCTCGCCAAATCCTTTTTTATCAATGGCCTTCAAGAAACGAGCAGGTATGATCTGGTCCGTGTCGATGTTTTCCACTGGAAGCGGAATGGCTCGAGATGTCAATGTCTTGAATGGTTTCATTTAATTCAATTGTTTTGTAATGTCAATGATCTTACCTTCAATAGCAGTGGCTGCTGCTACAAGCGGACTTGCCAAGATGGTTCGAGAGCCTTGTCCTTGACGACCTTCAAAATTCCTGTTTGAAGTCGATACGCAATATTCGCCCTGCGGAATCTTATCATCATTCATTGCCAAGCATGCTGAGCACCCTGGTTGACG
>JABDMQ010000145.1 GCA_013001365.1 Flavobacteriaceae bacterium | reverse complement strand
ATAGTAATCTCTCCCGGAAGCCGAAGCGCACCTTTAACAATTGGCTTTACGCATGATCCTTTTTTCGAATGTTATAGTATCGTTGATGAGCGATGTGCTGCTTTTTTTGCTCTAGGAATAGCCCAGGAAGTAAAACACCCTGTGGCTTTGGTCTGCACTTCTGGAAGTGCATTATTGAATTTCTTCCCTGCTATTTCGGAAGCATATTATAGTGACATCCCTTTAGTGGTCTTATCTGCCGATAGACCAAAGTATTTGGTAGGAATTGGAGATGGACAGACCATTGATCAGGAAAATGTTTATGGCAACCATGTACTTTATTCGGCTAATTTGAAATTGGACATTGATTTAGAAGGTAAAGACCTCATCAATAAGAAGGAGGATCCAAAGATTTTCAAGAAAATGGAAAATTCCTTGGAAAGGTTTTTAGACCTGCAATTAAGTGTTCAGAGAGCAAACGAAAAAGAGATCAACAAGGCCATGAATATTTCCGTTGCAAGTTCTGGACCTGTTCATATCAATTGCCCTTTTGAAGAGCCTTTATATGAAACAATTGATGACTATTCGATCAAGATTAACTCAGAAGAGCATCTGGATAGTGATGAGTTAGTTTCTGATAAGGAGATAAATGAATTCGCAAGGAGATGGAATGAATCCAAAAAGAGGATGATTCTAGTTGGTGTAAATACGCCAAATGACCTCGATAGGGAATTATTGAATCGATTTGCCGCTGATAAAAACACCATCGTCTTTACGGAGACAACATCCAATCTGCATCATGATGACTATTTTCCATGTATAGACAAGGTTATTGCTCCTCTTGACCAAGAGGGCTTTCTTGAACTTCAACCTGATATGCTATTAACCTTTGGCGGTATGATCGTTTCGAAGAAAATAAAGGCATTCTTAAGGGGATATCAACCCAAGCATCATTGGCATATAGATGCGAAAAAGGCCAATGACACTTTTTTTTGCTTGAACAAACATTTGAAGATGCTTCCGAATGAATTCTTTTCGAGTGTTCTCCCTTTAGTAATTCCATCTGAGACGGAATACTTTCACAAATGGGAAAATGTCAAAAAGCAAAGAGAGGAAAAACATAATAAATACCTCAAATCGATACCATTTTGCGACCTTAAGGTCTTCGACATGCTTTTACCTTCATTACCTAAAAAAGCAAATCTTCATTTAGGAAATAGCTCAACAGTGCGATATGCACAACTTTTTAATATGGATAGATCACTTAAGGTTTATTGCAATAGAGGAACAAGTGGCATAGATGGTAGCACTTCGACTGCCATTGGCTGTGCGTCTTCTTCAAAGGAACAAACCATCTTGATAACAGGTGACCTGAGTTTCCTTTACGATAGTAATGCGCTCTGGAACAATTATATTCCAAATGACTTCAGGATAATAATCATCAATAATGGAGGTGGTGGAATTTTCAGGATATTACCTGGTCATAAGAATTCGGGGAACTTCGATACCTATTTTGAAACTACTCATGAATTGAACGCCGAATCATTATGCAAAATGTATGGATTTGAATATTTGCGTGCTTCGAATGAAAATGAATTGAATGAAAGCTTGTTAGAATTCTATATCCTTGCAGATGTTCCGAAGATCTTAGAAGTCTTTACCCCAAGGGTCATAAATGATGAGGTTCTATTGAAGTATTTCGACTACATAAAGTAATTCGTCGATTTTATTTGCATTTTATAGATTCATTTATAGTTACTGCTTTTTTTCATGATATGCATCACATTCTTAGAAATCAAAATGTTATATCTTTAAATCAAGAAATTATTTCATAATTAAAAACTTAAATATTAAATCATGAGCAAAAGAGACGAACTCATAGCGAAATACGCTGACGACCTAAAAAACAAATGTGGAATGAAAGCAGACATGGACCTACTTACTAAGGTTACCATTGGATGCGGACCATCGATCTACAACGCAGATGCAGCAACTGTTTCTGGTTCTGACCCTAAAGAATTAGCAACTGTTAAGAATAATTTCATCAAGAAGAAACTAGGCGTTAAAAGCGATAACGATGCTGACAAGGCGCTTGGGAAGGTCATGGATAAATACGGGCAGTCTAACAGGAATAAATATAGAGCGGTCGTTTATTACATGCTTACTAAAGAATTAGGAAAAGAGAAAGTTTACAAGTAATATTTGCTTGATCATATTCAAGAAGCGCTAATGTATATTAGCGCTTTTTTTGTTTTATATAAGTACCTTTGCGCAATGATAAAGCTAGGCGAGTATAACACCCTTGAAATATTAAGAAGTACGGATCCAGGATTGTATTTGGGCGATGATGAAGGAAATGATGTGTTGCTGCCTAATAGGTATGTACCAGATAATTTTGAGGTTGGAGACAAGCTTGAAGTCTTTGTCTATCTTGACAATGAAGAACGTCCTGTTGCTACAACGGACAGACCTTATATCACCGAAAACGAATTTGCCGTGCTGAGATGCAATGAAGTAACGAAATATGGGGCATTTTTGGATTGGGGCTTGGTAAAACAGTTATTTTGTCCATTTAAGGAACAAGCTTCCAAAATGAAAGAAGGTCAATGGTATTTGGTCTATTGCTATCTGGACGATTTGACCAATAGGTTAGTTGCTTCAAGCAAGACAATGTCCTTTCTAAGCAACGAAGAATTAACAGTCAATAAATTCGATGAGGTTGATGTCATAATCTCACATCCTTCTGAGATTGGCATGAACGTCATTGTCAATAATATTCATTCCGGTCTAATACATAAGGACGATCTGTTCAAAGACGTTCAAATTGGCGATAAATTAAAAGGAACTGTCAAGAAAGTAAGACCAGACAATAAATTAGACATATCTCTAAGCCAAATAGGTTACAGGAGTATAGAGCCAAATGCAGAATTCATTATACGGCAATTGAAAGATAATAACGGTGTTATTGATCTAACAGACAGATCTTCACCTGAATCCATAAAGGAACAACTTCAAATGAGCAAGAAAAGTTTCAAGAAAGCAATAGGGTCATTATACAAGGCACGGCTCATCACTATAAAAGAAGATGGCATCTACCTTAATTAAAAGCGAAAAACCATTAGTATCACTGCATAGGTACTAATGGTTTTTTCAGTTAAAGGGATTATCTAAAAGTTTAGATAGTTAAGTGCTCTCTAAAGAAAGCATTATCTTGACCTCTTTGGTAATTCAGGGAAGTCGTTAATCGATGTTCTAAAGATTAACGACTCCTTTAAATAAATAATTGGGATTATCTATCCTGAACTCATCAAATGGGGATTGCAATATTTCAAAATTTATTCTCACGTTGAGCGAATCTATGAATAACTGATATTCAATTGATTACAATTCGAATGTATTTGTTGTTGGGTAATTTCTGTCAGAAAAGTAGTGCGAACGATGACAATATTCGACAAAATGTATAAAATAATCGATAAAAAGCAAAAAAGAAGGTTGTTTCTTACAGTATAAAATTTAAAAATCTTGATAATAAACAATTTCTTGTAGGTTTTGGTTTCATTTAAATTGATGAAATGGATGTAGAATTTATATAATAACAGGATTCACTTTGTTGCTGAAAAGATGTATTTTTACTCAATAATTGTTCCCTATGAAACAAATCGATTGGGTAACTGCTAAACAGTTCGAGGACATCACCTATAAGAAATGTGATGGAGTTGCTCGGATAGCATTCAATAGACCCGATGTTCGCAATGCCTTTAGGCCAAAGACCACTTCCGAGCTTTATGAGGCTTTCTATGATGCACAAGAGGATACATCAATAGGAGTTGTTTTGTTGTCGGCTGAAGGGCCATCAAGTAAGGACGGGGTGTATTCATTTTGCTCTGGTGGTGATCAGAAGGCTAGGGGACATCAAGGCTATGTTGGAGAAGATGGCATGCACCGATTGAACATACTAGAGGTACAACGTCTTATTAGGTTCATGCCTAAGGCTGTTATTGCAGTGGTTCCTGGTTGGGCTGTTGGAGGAGGACATAGTCTCCATGTGGTATGCGACCTTACCTTAGCTAGCCAGGAACACGCTATATTCAAGCAAACCGATGCAGATGTTACAAGTTTTGATGGTGGTTATGGGTCTGCTTACTTGGCAAAAATGGTGGGCCAGAAAAAAGCAAGGGAGATCTTTTTCCTTGGAAGGGATTATTCAGCGCAGGAAGCTTTTGAAATGGGCATGGTGAATGCGGTAGTCCCTCATGACGAATTAGAGAATACGGCCTATCAATGGGCACGAGAAATATTAGCGAAGTCGCCAACTTCCATTAAAATGCTTAAGTTCGCAATGAATTTGACGGACGATGGTATGGTTGGGCAACAAGTCTTTGCTGGAGAGGCAACACGATTGGCGTATATGACCGATGAAGCCAAAGAAGGACGAGATGCCTTTCTTGAAAAACGAAAGCCAAATTTCGAAAAGAAGTGGATACCTTAATATAAGTATCAATAAAGTATATGGAGAAATTCAAGGTTTGGTTATCTGCCATCCGCTTAAGAACATTACCTCTTTCAATTTCAGGAATTATCATAGGTGCTTCCTTTGCACATTATAATGGATTCTTCGATCTGGAGATTTTCTTATTTGCCATATTAACGACGTTGAGTTTTCAGGCACTATCAAATCTAGCAAATGATTATGGGGATGGTATAAAAGGCACTGATAATGAAGACCGTATAGGCCCTGTGAGGGCAATACAAAGTGGTAAGTTAACACCAGAAGAATTATATGACGGCATTAAGGTTAGTATTCTCCTTTCTATTGGTCTGTCTTTTATATTGATAATGAAAGCCTTCGGCGTGCATAATTTCTTGTACTCTGTTATTTTCTTCGTTCTGGCCATAATAGCTATTCTTTCTTCAATAAGATACACTGTTGGAAGGTCTGCTTATGGCTATAGAGGATTTGGCGATGGCTTCGTTTTTATTTTCTTTGGATTATTAAGTGTCATCGGAAGTTATTTCTTATTTGCCAAGCAGATTGATCATATCGTTATCTTACCTGCAATCGCCATAGGGTTGCTTAGTAC
>JABDMQ010000029.1 GCA_013001365.1 Flavobacteriaceae bacterium | reverse complement strand
CTTCCATGAAAAGATCAAGTTGGTCGAACAGAAAATAGAAAGCAAGAAAATAATACTTATCGACGATTCGCAGCGCGATTTTGTATATGCCGATAAAAGCATGGTGGAGATCATCATACAAAACCTGCTTGCCAATGCTGTCAAGTTCTCGAAATCAGGCGATGTAATCACCGTCTCTAACTCCATTAGCGATGGTAAATCCTTGATATGCATTGAAGATTCTGGTGTGGGCATTTCCAAGGAGAATGTAGATAAGATCTTCAAGAGCAATTCCTTTACGACCATTGGCACCAAGGAAGAAAAAGGCACTGGTCTCGGACTTACCATATGCAAAGAACTTGTTGAACTTAACAAAGGGCGCATCTGGGTTGAAAGCACAGAAAATGTGGGTAGTAAGTTCTATGTTGAGCTACCTAAGACCAAATCTTTATCTTTGAGTGGTCTGGCAACACAAGTTTGACACCAAGCAGAATTATCATGAAAAAAATCATCCCGTTACTTTTAGTGGCCCTATCTATTTTTGCATGTAAAAAAGAGCCCAAGATCAATGACCTTGATTCGTTATTTACCATGATGCAAGGATCCTATAATTCTGAAGCACAAGCAGAACAGGATTCGGCCTATTACAATATATCCTTGCATATGTATCCGATCTGGGAAGACAAAGGCAACTGGCTTTATGTAGAACAAGCCCTGAATGCGACCCAGGACAAGCCATATAGACAACGCTTATATGAAGTTAAACAGCTTAATGATTCGACTTTTGCAAGCTATATCTACACGTTGGCCAATGCATCTGATTGGGTAGGGAAATGGAAAACCCCTCAAGCATTCGATAGCTTGGATGTCAAGGATATTACCCTTAGAAAGGGGTGTGAAGTCTTATTGAATAAATTTGATGGCAAGAACTTTAAAGGGAGAACTGGCGAGAAAACTTGTGAAAGCACCTTAAGAGGAGCTTCCTTCGCCACATCGGAAGTAGAACTTACCCCCGAACGGATCATTTCTTGGGATCGTGGTTTCGATGCTGAAGGTAATCATGTATGGGGCGCTGATAAAGGTGGTTATATTTTTGACAAACTAGTACAATAAGAAATTAACTATTCTTTAGGCAAGAAAAGCTCTGCCATCATGCAGCGCGCGCTTCCGCCTCCACATGCCTCTATGGTATCGAGTGAACTAGACATGATCTCACAATGTTTTTCCAATGTTTTTATTTGAGCCTTGGTCAATGAATCGTAGGCCGCCTGGCTCATGATCAAGTATCTCTTATCGTCTTTACCCCTTACCTGCAACATATTTCCAGCAAATTTCTTTACTTGGTCCTCACTGATATCAACAATTTCCTTTCCATCGCTTTTTAATTGGGTAACGACATTCTTGCGTTCTTTCTTATCATCGATGCTATCCAGGCATATAACCGCAAAGGTTTCACCTACGCACATCATTACATTGGTATGATATATTGGCAAGCGTTCTTTACCTACGGATTGGTTAGCGGTGAACACTATAGGAGTATATTCGAAATCCTCACAAAACTCAATCAATAATTCCTCATCGGCTCTAGGTGATAAGGCGCAATAAGCCTTCCGATTTATGCGGTCCAACACCAAGCTTCCTGTTCCTTCCAAGAACAATCCCTCATCTTCAGCATTCCGGTAATCAAAGATGTGATCAATATAGAATCCTGCGTCTTCAAGGGCATACAATACGTCTTCACGTCTCTCATAACGGCGATTCTCAGCAAACATCGGAAACAATGCGACGTGACCATGATCATGAAACGAAATCCAATTATTTGGAAAAATAGAGTCTGGTGTATCATAGTCATCCGTGTCACTTACTACAATTACATTAACTCCAATACCTCTTAATTTCTCAACGTAGGCATCGAACTCTTGCTGTGCTCTAGCATTTACCTGGTCTGAGTCCAGTTCATCAATTACTTTTTGGTAGTAATTGTTTACTGCCGTTTGCTCATTCATCCTAAAAGCAATCGGACGAATCATTAATATGGAATTAGTTGTTTGGTTCATGAGATAGAATTTTCACCTTAAAATTAATTCATTTAAAATTGATTAGTACTTGTCATTACGAAAAAAATAAGCGATCTTGATTTCTTTCCCAGGTCATTCCATTAAAGCTTTCCGCTAATCAACTAAGACCCTGACCAATGGCATTAGAAAAAGAACAAGAAGATAAATTCCCTAAAATGAGTGGCGATCAGACTGAAGACCTGTCTTACCATTATTGGTATACCATTCAATACTTTGTAGGCCTGATAAAATCCTCAGAACTCAAAGCTGGTTTGATCCTTTCTTTTTATGGAATCATATTGAATTTCATTTATCAGAACATTGAACGAACACTGGAATTCGCCAGTGATCAAATATTCTTGTTCATCTTGTTTGGTCTTTGGTTCTTATCGACCTTGATCTCCATTTACTTTAGCATAAGGAGTTTTATACCCAGGATAGAAAGCAACTATGACCCAAATGTATTTTTCTTTGGTGACATCATCTCAAAATATGGCAACATCAAGGATTTTTCGAAAGTATTCTATACTACGAGTATTCGTGGCGAACAGCGTTATGACCAATTAGGCCAACAGATTTTCATCAATGCGAAGATCGCATCCACTAAATTCAAGAACGTCAATTTATCCTTGAGGTTCTTGGCCATAAGTTTGGTACTGCTCTTACTGGTAATATTGAACTATGTGATCGTGGTCCTGATCTGAGTATTGGTCATTAATAGATAGCAATGAGTGAAGATATAAGACATAAGTTTCATCAAATGCCAAAAGCAGATGTTCACAATCATTTGCATTTAGGTGGTACAGCGAAACGTTTGAAGGCAAAGTACCGTGATGCAAGTATAACCTTTCCGGAGACCTATGATGGATTGGATGGCATGATAGATTTTATCTACGGGACGCTCAATAAGATCATGCTTACCAAGGATGACGTGAAATTTTTCATGGAAATGGCCATTGAAAGCAGTATCGATGATAACATTACACATCTTGAGGCAAGTGTAGATATTGGGTTAGCTCGGTTCTTTGATGATTCCATAGAACAGGTCATTGAAGTCGTCATGGAACTGAAGGAGAGGTACGGATCGCAGATCGATTTTCGTCCAGACATTGGAGTCAATAAGGACCTTGCTCTTGACAAGGTCTATTCGGATGGTGTGAAATGCATTAAGAGCAATGTGTTTAGCGGTATAGATATCTATGGCAAGGAAGTTGGCAGGCAAATGGAACCGTTCCTAGACCTTTTCGATCAAGCTCGAAATCATGATCTCAAGACAAAGGTTCATATTGGTGAATTCTCAAGTCATGAAACCATAGAAAGTGCCATTAACATTCTTCACCCTGATGAACTTCAACACGGAATAAGGGCTGTGGATTCTGAAGAAACCATGAACCTGATCCTGGAGAACAATATTAGATTGAATGTTTGTCCGCAAAGTAATTTTGCTCTGGGTTCTTCTGCAAGCATCGCAGAACACCCTATGCGTAAGTTATTCGATCGGGGCATCAACTTGACGATTAATACGGATGACCTTTTGCTTTTTGATGCTTCGGTAACCGACCAGTTCTTAGATCTGCACAAGCATGAAGTATTTTCTTTTGAGGAATTGGATGAGATAAGAAAGAATGCATTTCTTTAAAACCTAATTCTCGGTTCACGATTCGTGAAGCAAGTCTATCAATTGGTCCATGGCATTGAAAGTTCGTGTAGACGTCTCTTTAAGCTCTTCATTATGATCATGTGCTGTAAACCCGAACACATCAAAACCACCACTTAAGGCAGCATTTACGCCAGAGATACTATCTTCGATAACTACACATTCTTCTGGAGTGAACCCCATTGTTTCTGCAGCCCAAAGGAATATTGCAGGATCGGGTTTCCATTTCTGGATGTCGTAACAACTGAAGACCTTTTTTTCAAAATGATCCATTAATCCAGTAAGTGAAAGGTTCAATTTGATCTTTTCAACAGGCCCACTTGAAGCAACGCAAAAAGGCAACCTAAGTGAATTAAGGACCTGTTCAACATCTTTGACTGGTTTGATCTGCGTTCGAAAAGCCTCATAGCTTCTTTGCCTGTAGTCCTTCTCGAAGGTACTGGGCAAGGGTTGGCCGATCAGAGATTCAATTCTAGTCATGCAACTGTAAAGAAAACTACCCTTAAAATGGGTCATAGCGTAGGATAGGTCGATCTGCGCACCCAATTCGTTTGCCATTTCGACCATGACACCATTACCAATTACTTCGCTATCGACAAGGACACCGTCACAATCGAAAATTACGCATTTGTATTTACTCATGGTTTATGGAGTACTGGACGACACTTGAAGTAATTTGCCGTTATAATGTTCATTGCCGTTCAATGCAAAATCAGCTATATACTTTGCCATATTTTTGGCAGTAATAGGAGCTTGATATCCTGGGAAAGCCTCTGCTAGCATTTCGGTTTGTACAGCACCTAGTGCCAAGACATTGAATGATGGCCCTGTTTCCTTGAATTCTTCCGCTAATAATTCTGTTAGAGTAATTACAGCACCTTTACTGGAACTATAGGCGGACAAGCCAGGGAATTTCACGCTTCCTTGCACGCCACCCATCGAACTGATCGTAACCACATGACCATCTTTCTTCATGAAGGGCATGACCGTTCTTATCATTTCTGAAACCCCAAATACATTAGTTTTATAGACCTCTTCAAAGTCATCCATGGTGGTCTCCATAAATGGTCTATTAAGAAGCGTTCCTGCATTATTGATCAAGATATCAACCTGTTTCCATTCATCTTTTATGAAATCCACTACTTTATCATAGTCATCGGATTCGCTCAAGTCGAACGAAAAAGAAGTTATGTTATCAAAATGTAGGTTATTGACACGACGTTCATTCCGTGAAAGCGCAAGTACATTATGTCC
>JABDMQ010000025.1 GCA_013001365.1 Flavobacteriaceae bacterium | reverse complement strand
CTATTCTCTGTTCGCAATGACCGTTTCCAGCCATCGCTTACGCTGTCAATTCAATATGTCTATGAACGTTTTCTTTTACTTATATTCCGCTCTGAAGTACAAAGCGGGTGCAAATATAAAACTAACTATTAAATCCTACAAGGTTTAGAATAAAAATATTGAAGTAATTTCATTCTTTTTTAGTTGATTGATTTATAGTCAGTTAAAAGAACATTATTACTTATCTGTAAAAACTGTAAACCCCTTGGCACTAATGAATGAATAAAACAGCTCGGAGATCATCCTTATTATAAAGTAGTGATCATTTAATTAATGCATTAGCGATTGAGCGTTTGTTTGAACTCTCCAAGCCGAAAGGGTTGGAAGTGAGTCGTGAAAGCGCATTAGTTTATGGCCATATGCTTCTGGCTTTAAACTAAATGCCAAAAAACTTAAAGGAAAAAGTTCCAAACAAGTCCGAATCGCACGGTAAAGTCGCGGTATGGATTATTTGGTGCGGAATAATAATCGTAACCCGTAAAAGACGAATTAAAGTGTTCTGCCATAAGGAATATTCTTGTCTGGCGAATCTTTGCATTAATAAAAAAATCGAGCATTGGGAATCCGCCAAATTCTTGATCGTTCTGCACATAGAATTCTGCCAGGAGAGGATCATAGGCATTCATGTTATACTTGGTAAAATACTTGAACGTAATTCCTGTCTGCAAGAAAAGGGCTTTCTTGAAGAAATGATTGGCGTAATAAAGTGTGTTCCTAGTTGTTAACTGCGGTACATTCAGGATTCCTTCGCCATCGATAACATTTTGGTAAGCAATTGTATTGTCCAATGCAAAATTGCCATATCTCAATTCTCGGCTAAGTCTTACATTCAAGTAATTAATGGCTTGACTTGCCTGTAATGGTCTGGTGGCTTTTTCTATTGACTGTTGAAAATACGTGTAGTTATCTATATTATTATATGACAGGTCTATATTGGCAATTTTCTTCATCTCTAATTTGGAAGAAAATGTTCTTGTTTTAATGTTTTCGAACTCATTGAACCAATTATAATTTTCGTATGCACTTTGATAAAGCAAGAAATTGAAATCAGGTCGCCTTGAATTCGATGCTATGCCAAATGACACCTTATTATTATCGTTAATTGGATAAGCGACATTGGCAAAGAAGGAGTTACCATCAAAATCACCAGATACATTTGCTGAAACCATTCCGTTAAGTTCCAGTTTACCAATCTTATTCTGATATTGCCCTTTAACAGAAATGGCATTGCCCTTTATCCTGTTAGGTATGGTCTGGCTATCGAGCACAATGACCTTATCGTATCCATAATTAAGGCTTGTATGCCCTAATTTGAACCTGAAATCGCCAAGAGACCTATCCCTGTAATTCACATAAGCGTTGGCATGAAAATGTTCTAGTTTGACATTATCCCTAATATTTGCAGATTGAAAGGCCTCTCCGAAAAAGTCGTTTTGACGATCTTGCTCGAATCTGTAAAACTTGTCTTCGTAATACAATTCATTGCCCAGTTTGAGAGTAACATCCTGAATCGAGTCTTTTTTGGATATGATCTTGAAATTATGGTCCAGATAATAACGCTTGCCGTCGAGAAGATTCTGGGCATCTTCGAAATTAACCTGAAAGATAGACCGATCCTTGAATTCCTCTTCACCGGATTCGAACCGTGATATCTCATCATCTATTATTCCTCCGTTTTCTTCATTGAGCAGATCCTGCATGACCACATGAGCTCTTATATTGTATTTATCGTTCTTGGTCTTATAGTTTGTAGTAAATCTTAAATTGCCAGTACTGGTCAAGGCATGTTGGTATTTACCTAAGGACCTGAGCGCCTTATATGCTATGGAGAAATTGAATTGCTCTGAGGTATTAACCGTAAAAAAAGCATCGATCAATTGCCCTTGCTCGAAAGCCGTCTTGAACATCAGTTCGGTCAATGGAGTAGGCACATAATAGTAATCGATATCCTCGATCTTCATATAATTGAAGTGACGCGCCTTTGCCCCTAGGCTAGGTAGTATATCAATACTATGAAAATCATACATTAATTGATTATAGGTCTGGCCAAGGTTTGCAAATGGCATGAGCCCAAAATCATCTTTACGTAAATAATTATACTTGTAATCCTTATAGATAGTAAGCGTTGTATCTACAAAGGTTGTATCGTTTGTAATCGAGATTATCTTATAGTCGGCTATCTTGGCCTCTAAATTCTTTTTGGCCCTAGAACGAGATTCACGGATTGAACGAGACAGTGTATCTTGATTATTCCTTGAGAACGCCTTTTCCTTGTCAATTTTAAGAAGTTTTGGCTCTTGGCTCCATGCTGAGGAGACACTTAAGAACAGTAAAAAAAATAAGATGATCCCGACTCTCATTAATGGCTTTTAATCGAACAAAAGTAATTGATTCAACGTAAAGAGCATGACATATATTGCAAAAAAAGACCTGCTTCAAAAAGCAGGCCTTGAATAAAATCCTTTATGAATATCGGATTAAACTTTTGTCAATAAAATAGTCATAGCAACATCACCTACACCACATCCCCCAGATCCTCCTTGAAAATCCAACATGTTAAGCGAAATAGACGCGTCTCCACAAGGCGTTGATAAAATATTACCTGAATTACCTCCAAGGAATATCTGGCTACTGCAACCAAGACCTGTCCCTACGCCATCTTCGATAATTATCTGACCACCTACAAATGAAAAGTTAATGTCCACTACTGGGAATCCAGCTCCAATAGCTGGAAGGTAATCAGCTTGAAATGTTCTTGTAAATGCCCCCCCTGCACCTTCTGATACAGTTACGGTTATCCCATCTTCAAATTGATCTCCAAATGGACCTGCTCCTGTTGGCACCGTCAAGATATAGTCGCCAATAAAAGCTCCAGTACTTGCATCTAATGAAGGACAAATTGAAACTCTATGGGTAATAGGTTTTGACCCATCAGACAATCCAACCCTTACATTATTCCTACTTGTTCCTGATAAGATTACATCGAAAACTGCTGGTTCACTTAATACGGCAGAATTATTTACTGTCAATACTAAACTTCCTTCCAGTGTTCCGGGTGCTATATTCACTACATTGCTTCCGTTGACGACAGAATTCGGTGAAGTACCTGAAACCGAAACAAGGTCATATGAAATATCTATTCCATCAATGTTAGTTGTTGTTTGTAAAAACAAAGGTATTTCGATCTGTGCTACATTATCGTCCAAACCGATTTCAGTAGAAGAAGCGCTGGTAAATTGTACCCAACCAGCTTCTAGATCTCTGTAGAAGCTTGGTCCTTCGTCGTCTTTACAACTAACAAATACCGTACATGCTGCAATTAATATTATATATATCTTTTTCATATTCATTATTGTTTAGTGAATTTATATGTTGTATTGACAGGAGGTCCACAATTGGTGGTAATATCATCTCCAAATGTCAAGAAGAATACCGAATCATCATTCACATCATAAGTTTCATTTGGTGCTCCATTTACCGGTGTACCAAAGAACAATCCATCACCTCCACAAGTACAATTGCTCGCGTTGATTGCAGAAATGATTTCATTACATACCAAACTAAACCTGAATGGGTTTGGCGTTTGACAGTACTGGGCGTAGTTAAAGGTGTTAAACACCCTTTCTGTACTTGAGCTACCAACCTCAACAGTTACAACGGAACCATCACTTAGTGTTGGACCGTCAACATATGGTGTTTGTTGCTCTATCAAGTAGTTACCAACAAAAGATGTTGTTGGTACAGGACATATTTGAAATATGCTAACCGCATGCGTTGAAGAACTTGTGATACCAGATCCTTCAACTGAATCCAATTTCAACGTTAAAGTTTCAGCGGTTGTCTCAACATTAATATCTACTCCTGAAATAGTTAACGTGCCAAAATACTCATTCGCAGGAATGGTTACAGATGGGCTGAACGAATAACTTGCAGGATCCGCTGTCGTACTCTCTTGAACTACAGATACCGTAACCGTTCTTGCAGAAGACGATAAGGTAGATGATCCGATCTGAACATCGACAGAGCCAACATCATCGATCACGATCTCTAAGCTAGAAGTCGATTTATCGAAGAAGGCCAATGTCTGTCCGTTTACGTTGTCATAGATAACAGGCTCAAAATCTCCGCAAGAGCTCAGTATCAATGACAAGACCAATAGTTTTAATAAATTTTTCATAATTCTTTTTTTTTAATTGTATCCAGGGGTTTGACTAATATTTGGATTTCCATCCAATTCTCCAGCAGGAATCGGCAATGTGAACCTGTGATCGCCTACAGCTAAACTACAATTCGCGGCCCCACTGGTTCCTCCACAATCATTTAATGCTTCTGACCGATTGATTCCCTGATTGGTTATATCTCTTGTTCTCTTGATATCAATATATCTATGACCTTCAAAGCAAAGCTCCAATCTTCTTTCGGCAAGAATATCTGTAATTGCCTCTAATAGATTGGCATAGGTAGGAGGTGTTCCTGTTAAACCGAATCTTGCATTCCTGACAGCTTGCACCATCATCGCTGCTCCAGTAAGGTCGTTAGTCCTTGCTTTAGCTTCAGCATTGATCAAGTACATTTCAGAAGACCTGAAGACCTTTATGTCATTCAAGAATGCCAATCCTCCCGGTGTTCCAGGATATTTATTGACCCTTTCTTGAGTATCTGTAATGCCTGTTGAAGCAGAAGTATTGGTCCAAATAACATTGTTCCTAACATCTATAGGACTTATTAAACTCACCAACTCATTGGAAACTTCGATAAACGAACCTCCAGAGTTCGTGAACATCCAGATACCTCCAGCTGAAAAATCGCCTAGAACCCTTGCTGCTTTAAAGATAACTTCAGTATTATCAGCATCACCTACAAACATATTAACGTACTGTGTTTGATCTGCTAATGGATACTTCCCGATCAGATCATTGGACATGGTTATAGCTGTAGAATTATCTCCTTCGTAAAGTGCCAACCTTGCACGCACTGCTTTTATAACATCCTTGGTTATTCGCTTATTATCCGTGATCCCAGCATCAATCAAGCCATTTGCTGTATCCAGATCCGACTTGATTCCTGCTATCACCTCACCTACCGTGTTCCTGGAAGGTTGCTCCAATACCACGACATAATCGATATACGGTACCGATTCCGTAGCACTATTATAGTCTGTTGAATAATATGCCATTAGATCAAGATGCGCTATTGCCCTAAGTGCATAACATTCTCCAAGAATATTATTATAGGTTGATTGTTCAGTGGCCTCAGGTGTAATACCTGCAGCAGCAACCAGCAATCTATTTGCACTATTGATCAGGAAATAATTATTGGTCCAAATCGAATTTGCCCTTCCAGTCGCTGCAGTTAATTGAAAATCATGGAAATTGATCTCTTGACCACCATTATCTTCTCCAACTTTCGTATCATCAGAGAAAATTGATGAAAACCTTATTTGAGCTTCTGGAAAATAATTTGAAAAGACCCCATTCATTCCGATTACCAGGTCATCAACGCTCGTGTAAGCTGTTTCTGCCGGTATCGAATCTTCAGGTAATATATCCAATGCATCATTACATGAGAATGAAAGCATTAAAGCTGTAATTACTGTTATTGATTTTATGTTTTTCATGTTCATTTTTTTAAAAGTTTACATCAACTCCAAACGTAACTGTTCTAGGTGTTGGAAATTCGAAGAACGTTGAGTTAATATTAGATTCTGGGTCAAAACCTCTCCACTTACTGAATGTAAATAAGTTCTGCGCTTGCATATAAAGGCGGATTCCTGTGAACAAATTCGTTCTTTCCAAAACTTCACGATCCACAGAATAAGCCAATGTTACATCTCTCAATCTTAAAAAGGATGCATCTTCAATATAACGATCCGTTCTCAATAATCGAGTCGACCCGAACGCAGGAGATGGTATATCTGTAATATCACCTGGTTGCGACCATTCATTCAAGATCGTTGTTGCTTGATTGGAAATAGTATACAATGTTGGATCCTCTACAACCGCTAAACTTCCATTATATCTGTATTGTTCTGCAGCAAAGGAGAACAAGGTATTAAGCGAGAACCCGTTCCAACTAAGGTTGGTTCCAAAACCTCCCGTATATCTTGGGTCTTGGGTCTTATCAAGAATGACACGATCATCCGCAGAATATTGCTCTGTAATGTTTCCGTCTATATCCAAATAAAGAGGCGAACCATTTGCAGGATTAACACCTGCCCATCTTACAGCATAGAATGATCCAAATGGATCTCCTTCGGATAATGCTGTTCTAACAGTTTCTATCAATCCATCTCCAACAAGCTTAGTTATTTCATTCTTGTTATAAGCTACATTACCATTTACAGACCATTCAAATCCTTTATTATCATCACTATCTACGATCTGATAATTAACGGAAAATTCAATCCCTCTATTCTTCATTTGACCGACATTGGCCGCAATTGAAGTAAATCCAGAAGTTAGAGACAATGGCTGATTCAAGAATAGGTCGTCAGTTGTTTTTTCGTAAACATCTATGGATCCACTGATTTTCCTGTCCCAAATGGAATAGTCCAATCCTATATTTGCCTGTTTTACTGTTTCCCATTTCAATTCTGGGTTAGCTATCTGAGAAGCAAAATATCCTGTTGAAGCTTGATATCCCGTACCTAAAGCAATTAAATCAAATGAGCCGAAAATTGCAGCTGCTCTATCATTACCTGTGGTACCATAACTTCCTCTTAACTTCAATTCATTAAAGAACGTATTATCACCCATGAATGCTTCATTATGAATGTTCCACTTACCTGATACGGAGTAGAACGTTCCCCATTTGTTGGTCTTGGAGAACCTTGAAGAAGCATCTCGTCTTAACGACGCTTGAAATCCGTAACGGTTATCATAATCGTACTTCAATACTCCGAAATAAGAAAACAATCCTAGGTCAGTTGTGTTTGAGAAAATAGTTGGTATATAATAATACTGGTCACTATTAGGCCCTTCCGTTGTTGTACCTGGTGTGATACCATTACCTGAACCGATCAATTTCGGATTGATACCGAATCCTGTAAAACCAAATCCATCAATATGCCGCTTGAAATATTCTGTAAACAAGGTAATCGATACATCGTGTTTATCATTAAATACATTCGCATATCCCAATGATGAGTTAATATTGAAGGCAGCATCCCTTGCAGAGTTTTCAGATTGACTACCCCTGTTTTGTGCAGCAGGATTAGGCGTATC
This sequence comes from Flavobacteriaceae bacterium, assembly GCA_013001365.1. Classification (GTDB taxonomy): domain Bacteria; phylum Bacteroidota; class Bacteroidia; order Flavobacteriales; family Flavobacteriaceae; genus JABABD01. The sequence goes on along the minus strand of JABDMQ010000025.1, from coordinate 1,115 downwards.
ATTGATTCCTCTTAAACTACCAGGATCGACAATAGTCAAATTCGAACGTTGTTCGAAATCCATACCGACTGAAGCTCCAGCAGTAATATTATCAATGATTTCCATACTTCCGGCGATGTTACCAACGATCTTTAATTCCTCCGTAAGCGAAGTATTCATTATCGACTGGTTCAATGCGACTATCGGCGAATTTGCAAATCCTGTTGTACCATTTCCAAAAATGTCCAAAGACCCATCAGGATTATAAGGACTTAAAGATGGGTTGGCGATATAGGCATTAATGAATGGATTATCCAACTGCCCACTACCTGGATTAGAGGTAAAGTTATTCTTCGTAAACCCTAAAGTAAGGTTCGTAGAGAAATTGAATTTGTCATTAACGCTTGTCGTTGTGTTGGACCTTAAAGTGAATCTTTGTATATCACTTCGTCTTGAAATACCTTCCTGATTATAGTAGGCAATGGAATTATAAGTTGTGGTGTTCTCTCCACCAGTCGTTATATTGACTTCGTGAGACAAGGTCTCTCCTGTCCTGAAGAACAGGTCTTCCCAGTTCGTATTGCTTTGTAATGCCCTTAACCTGATTTCTTCATCGCTAAAAGAATTTAACCCACGACTTCTTTGGTAGGTCAAATACTGTTCTGCGTCCATCAGTGTAAAACCTGGATCTATACGATCGGATTGACCATAAAGCACTCTGTATTGAATATTGGTTCCACTGTTCTTGCGACCTTTCTTTGTTGTTACGATGATTACTCCTCCGGCCGCTCTATTACCATATAGTGCAGATGCCGAAGCATCTTTAAGAACAGATACTGTCTCAATGTCATTGGAGTTTAAACTCCTGAAGTTATCCTCATTTACTGGTACACCATCTATTACGAATAAAGGCTCAATATTTCCCTGAACCGAATTACGTCCCCTAAGGATAATGGTACCACTCGCACCTGGTTGACCTGAGCTGGTCTGGATATTCAACCCAGCAGCTTTACCTTGAAGTATTTGATCAAGTGAGGCATTTGGAATTTGCTCAAGTTCTTCTGCCTTGACCGTCTCAATTGCTGAGGTTACGTTCGAGGCTTTCTCCGTTCCATAGGCAACTACTACTACTTCAT
>JABDMQ010000023.1 GCA_013001365.1 Flavobacteriaceae bacterium | reverse complement strand
CAGACGACATGGGAAGCATCCTGGACGGACAGCAATACGTCATACAGGCATTCGCGCCAATAACGCCAGACAAGGAAGTAGACCTTATCATGCATTCCTCAGGAAACTATTCACATAGCATCAAGGCCACAGAGATATCCAATTTCCCAGAAGCACAGGACCTATACCTGTACGACAAGCTAAATGATAGCTATTTCGACCTGAGAAATGGCCTGAAATATGATTTCACATCGGTGGCAGGAACCTTTACTGATAGGTTCGAGGTCGTGTTCCATGACGGAACGACCCTATCCAACCAGGATGTCGTATTAGAGGATGTCGTCCTGTTCGTGAAAGACAATGCCTTGTTCGTCAAGGGTCTTGAACAGCAGCCAAAGAACCTTGCCATTACAAACATGCTTGGACAGGTCGTAAGGACCTTCAATGGCGTATCCAACTCAGACATCGAGAACGGCTTGCAACTCGGAGAGCTCAGCTCTGGAGTGTACCTGGTCAACCTCATCACAGAGAACAATGTTCAGCTCGACAAGAAGATTGTCATTAAGTGATTTCAAGCTTCGAAATTACTTCAAAAAACCATTGGGTAAATGCGCGAAACACCTGATATTCAAGATAAATAGCTATTATTCAGCTATGTAGTTCATCTTGTTTTTTAACACTTATTTTCTTTTCATCGATTTTTTTTATTGAGTAGTCGAATATTGGCTTCATAGTGTCATTTCAACCGTATTTTGGACCACATATTGTTACTTCCCTCAGTAATAATGCCCTAAAGAGCATATCAATTTAAATTATGCTCGAATGAACAATAATGTACCTACTATGAAAAAAATTACTCTAATTTTTTGTATCCTTGGCCTAGCTTTTGGTGTCAGTACTTTTGCACAGACCAATCGTGTTTTGGTCTCTGTCAATTGGGACGACAATTCCTTTCAGAACAAGGTAGAGGTTTACGATCCTGCTAACAACCTATTGCTTTCTATATGCAATCCTAACGAATGCTATGTTGAGAATGGCGATGGAGACAACGATAGATTCAATGCCACATACGACCTAGGTTGCTTGACCTTGGACCCAATCGCATTACCAAATTACTATTTAAAGGTTTACGATGTAAAAGGTGATGGCTGGAATGGTAATGGCAATTTTGTAACGGTTAATGTTGCTGGAGTCGATGTTTTGACCAATGATGGTGCTACCGCCGATGCTACAGGAACCGTTTACAATTTCAATGTAAACAGCACGACTTATTGCAGCTATCCAGATTCGGATGGTGATTTCGTTATTGATGCCATTGATATAGATGATGATAACGATGGTATTCTAGATGCGGAAGAAGGTTTAGGCATCGATAACTATAATTGTACTATACCAAGTCTTGTTTTTGAAAACGGTCTTTACGAATCAGGAGGTGATGGTAGTGGTACGGATCTTGGTTCAATCTACAGGTTTGCAAATGCCTTAGAAGGCTACGACATCCTTGTTGAGATCATGGACATTGACAACACGATTCTTGTTGATATTGATGATGATGGTCAAGATACTCCGGAATTCCTTCAAACAAGATTGCAATTTACAGGCAATGGTACTCCAGGGATAGAATTCAAGTTTACCCTTGTTGATGCCGGAACTTCTAATCCGTCAGCAACAATTTTCAGGATCGGTGGAACCACTTGGGATTGTGATGGTACGGCAGAGTACCAAGAATCTGTGAGGTATTATAACCCTTCAGCTTATGGTGTAGATAATCCTACCTCATTGACCCAGGATACTTATGTTGATGGTGCAGGGATTACTTCTGGTAATGTCACTTATGCAGGGTTTGCAACCAATACAACTTTAAGGTCTTATTTCCAGTTCTTGAGCAACACCTTTACAATAAGAATGCAACTCAAGAAAACTACTAATATAACTAGAGAGCGGCTTTATGCTATGTCCTTTACACAATGTGACATTCTTGATTATAAATCACCGCAGTTGGTGATCTTATCAGGAAATGATACCGATGGTGATGGCATTTACAATCAGTTAGACCTGGACTCAGATAACGACGGCATTCCTGATAATGTTGAGGCTCAGTCTACAACAGGTTATATTGCGCCTTCAGGAATAATTGATTATGTAACCGGGCTTGATACTGCGTATCCTAATGGCATTGTACTCGTTAATACTGATGATGACGACATATTTGATTATTTAGATACGGATTCTGATAACGACGGAACCCCAGATATCGAAGAAAACGGTATGGCCGATAGCATTATAACCTTTATGGATGATGACGGAGATGGTCTTGACAATATATTTGAAACCAATGGCACCAATGACATATCCTTTGATGTCAATGAAGATATTGAAGTACCAGCAACAGACCTTCCAGATACAGATGGCGATGTTGCCTTGGGCGGCGATGTTGATTATAGAGATGGGTTAGATGTGTTCTATAGTAGCGCTTCGATTGACTTTGATGGTGAAGATGACTACATGGATAGTGATCTGAGTCTTGATGGTATGCCCCAAGCCACAATTATGGCATGGGTGAAACTGGATCCAGATTTTGGAGACACATCTTATATCATAAATCAAGGTGATTTTGAAGTAGGAATAACTGCTAATGGAACAATTTTTACCAGTATTAATGGAAGAACAATATCAGTACCTGATACTTATGATTTTGAGTTGAATAAATGGTATCACTTCACCGTTATATTTGATAGTTCGTTACCAAGCGATAACTTGAAATTGTATGTAAGCGGAGAATTTGGCATAAGTGAAACACATCCTTCCTTATTACTTCCAATAGATATATGGACTTCTGAGAAATTCACAGTTGGGAAAGAATCAGGTGATGATAAGAAATACTTTAAAGGATCAATAGATGAGTTACGTGTATTTGATATTGCCCTAACGGAAGGTCAAATGCATCAAATGGTACATCAGGAAATAACTAATTATTTTGGCACTGTTAGAGGTGTTGTTGTTCCTAAGGATATAATAGATTTCAATACAAATACAACCATTCCGTGGTCAAGTTTAAAAGCCTATTACCCTATGACAGATGTATTGGCCTCAAAGACCTTTGACCTATCAAGCAACAACTATTTTGCCAAATTATATAACATTACTAGTGTACAAGCCCAAACAGCACCAATGCCATATATGACCAAAGCAGATGGAAACTGGAATCAGATGAATACTTGGATGAATGGCGATGTTTGGGACATTGCCGCGGACCCGATCACAAAACCTTGGAGCATCATTAAAGTTAGCCATAATATGACTGCCAATAATGATATTCATTCTCATGCACTGATCATCGATGCCAACAAGTCGATCACAATGACAGGAGACAACGCCATTTCGAACCAATGGTATCTCGAATTAAACGGAACATTGGACCTTCAAGATGATTCTCAACTTGTTCAAGGACCAAGCAGTGACCTTGTAACCTCAGCTTCCGGACAAATCCTTAGAAGGCAAGAAGGCAACAGCGATGTACATTGGTACAACTACTGGTCTTCGCCAGTTGGAACCACTGCAGCAACAAGTCTTTCTGATAATAATGGAACGACTAACAACGGAAACAATACCTCCTTCAGTATTGATATGCTATTGGATGGTAACGGAAATGCTGTTGAGTTCACATCTGCGTATGATGAAGTTGGTAAGATCAGTGATAAGTGGCTATATAGCTTCCAGAATGGGATTACCTATTGGGATTGGGTGACCCTTGCACCATCAAGTGCTATACAACCTGGATTTGGATATACACAAAAAGGCATGGGTAACCCAGGCCCTGAACAACAATACATTTTTCAAGGAAAGCCTAATAATGGCACTATATTGGTCTCTGCTAACGATGTTGATGCTGATGGATTGAACGAAAGTGAACAAGACGTGACACTAACTACATCATTGATCGGTAACCCATACCCAAGTGCATTGGACGCTAGAAAATTTATCTCTGACAATGCGGGAATAATACAAGGTACCATACTCCTTTGGGAACAATGGGCTGGTGAATCTCACTGGCTAGCAGAATATGAAGGTGGTTATGGATTTATAAACAATCTTGCCACAGAACGCGCTTACCAATATCCAGGGATCAATCTTGCAGACCCAGCTGGCTTGACGCAAGGTATAAAGGTGCCTAGTTTCAATATCCCTGTAGGACAAGGATTCTTTGTTGAGGTAATCAATGATGGTGACATCGAGTTCAATAACTCACAGCGTGTATTCATTAAGGAATCAGATTCCGATGGTGTAGACCCGAATAATGGCTCTTCCTTCTTCAGGAACAATGCAACAAATGTAGACGAGTCTGAGAATGCAGACAATCCATTCCAGATATTAAGACTAGAATTCTCTGTGTCAAGCGGCGCCAGTAGAAGTTTTGTACTTGGCTTTAGTGAGGATGCTACCGATGGATTCGACTATGGATACGATGGAGGGCTGATAACCAACCCACCTGCAGACGACATGGGAAGCATCCTGGACGGACAGCAATACGTCATACAAGCTTTCGCACCTATAACGCCTGAAAAAGAAATAGACCTTATAATGCATTCTTCTGGAATTTATACTCATAGCATCAAGGCTACAGAGATCTCGAATTTCCCAGCTAACCAAGAACTTTTCTTGCGCGATAAGATCAATGATACTTATTTTGATCTGAGAAGTGGTTTGAAATACGATTTCACTTCTGAAGCTGGAACGTTTACTGATAGGTTCGAAGTCGTATTCCATGACGGAACCACCCTCTCAAACGAGGAGACTGTATTTGAAGATGTCGTGGTATTCGTGAAGGATAACAACTTATTCGTCAAGGGCCTTGATGAACAGGCAAACAGTCTTAGGGTTACCAACATGTTAGGACAAACTGCAAAGGCATTCAATGAAATTTTAAACTCAGAAATTGAGAATGGCATATATCTTGGTGAGCTTAGCTCTGGAGTGTACTTGGTTAACCTCATCACAGAGAACGGTAATACAATAGACAAGAAAATCATTTTGGAGTAAATTGCTATTAATCCAAATGTTGGAGGCCCATCTTCGTAAGGAGATGGGTTTTCCTATTTAAGGGGCGGGATTCGGTATTTCTGCGTGAACGGAATTGATCTGGTCCAGTATATCATCGGAAAGTGTGATATCAATACTATCAATATTTTCTTCCAATTGATCAAGGGTTGTTGCACCAATGATGTTCCCAGTGACGAAAGGTTGTTGCGTAACGAATGCCAAGGCCATTTGCGCTAATGTCATGTCATTGTCTTCGGCTATCTTTAGGTATTTCTTGGTTGCTTCAGTAGATTGTTGACCGCTATATCTAGAGAATCTTGGAAATAACTTCAATCGCGCATTATCTGCTGCTTTGCCAAGAATATATTTTCCTGATAAGACACCAAAGGCCATGGGCGAATAGGCCAAAAGGCCCATGCCTTCTCTCATGGATATTTCTGCCGAATCTCCTTCAAACACACGATTCAACAATGAATAGGCATTCTGGACCGTGATCATTCTTGGCAGGTCATTATGCTTTGACTCTTCCAAATATCGCATCATGCCCCAGGCTTTTTCATTGGATAACCCAACGTAGCGTATCTTCCCTTCCTTGATCACTTCATCAAGATTATGAAGAATCTCGTTAAAATTATCTATCCAAGAATCGTTTGGATCATGACTATAGTCACGAACGCCAAACATATTCGTACTGCGCTCAGGCCAATGCAGTTGATAAAGGTCTGTGTAATCGGTTTGTAATCTTTTGAGCTCCAGTTCCACAGCTTCCTTTATTGAAGAGCCGCGGAATCCAGTAGTTCGGATATGTGCCGTATAATCGCCTGGTCCAGCAATCTTGGATGCTAGAACAATCTTATCGCGATTACCCGTTTTCTTGAACCAAGATCCAATGATCTCACTTGTTCTTCCAGAAGTTTCGGCAGTAGCAGGAACGGGATATAATTCTGCAGTATCGAAAAAATTAACACCCTTATCCAAGGCCATGTCCATTTGTGCATGACCTTCAGCCTCGGTGTTCTGGTTTCCCCAGGTCATAGTACCTAGGCATATTTTACTGACTTTTATATTGGTGTGAGGGAGGTTGGTATATTTCATTTAGATTTCATTCAATAGCTTAGAGATCTCATCTAATTTAGGCGTGAGAATGACTTCTATACGCCGATTTTTAGCTTTTCCTTCTGATGTAGCATTGGTAGCGATAGGTGCAAATTCGCCTCGCCCAGCAGCCGTAAGGTTTTCAGCTTTTATTCCAGCATTCTCTCTAAGGATCTCAACTATTGCCGTTGCCCTTTTAGTGGATAGGTCCCAATTTCCCGAGATCTGGCCATTCCCAGCATAAGGCACATTGTCAGTATGACCTTCAATAAGCACGGATATTTCTGGATTTTCAGCAAGGACATTGCCTAATTGCTTCACGGCTTGCCTACCTTCTACACCAACAGCCCAACTTCCTGAACTAAATAGCAATTTATTCTCCATTGAGATATAGACTTTTCCATCACGTTGCTCGACGGTTAATCCTTTGCCTTCAAAATTGGTCAATGCAGCAGAAATGGCATCTTTTAGTTGCCTCATTGCAGCATCTTTAGAAGCAATAAGGGATTCGAGTTCCTGAACCCTACTGGACCTTGCCTCAAGTTCTTTTTTTAGTTGTTCCAACCTTGAACTTTCAGAAGCCAATGCCTGTTCCTTGGCTTCGAGCTGGGCTAGCAACTCCCTATTCCTCTTAGAGTTTTCTGCTAAAGCAGATGAACTGTTTTTCTCTAATGCTTCGTAAGAAGCCTTAAGGTTATCAAGATTGTTCTTTGTTGCTGTATAATCGTTCTGAAGTTTGTCCCTTTGTCCTACGGCTTCTTCATAGAGCTTTTGGAGTTTTTTCAGGGCATTTTCAGTTTCGTTCTTAGATTTCAACAAAGCTTCGTTGTCATCGGTCAATGCGCGATTTTCCTTCTTAAGGTCGGCATATTTGTCCTCGAGGTCTTTATATACCTTAGGCGAAACACAGGATGAAACAATAATCAGTAATAAAACGATAGGTAAACTTTTTTTTAACATGGTGTTTGATTAATCTATTTCTACTAAAACTGGACAGTGATCGCTATGCACTGCTTCGGTTAATATAACGGCTCGTTTTATTTTTTCTTGTAGTGGTTCTGTAACCATGGCATAATCCAGTCGCCAGCCTTTATTATTCGCCCGTGCATTGGCTCGATAACTCCACCAACTGTATTCTTGTCGTTCTGGGTTCAAGAACCTAAAGGAGTCTATCAAACCACTATCTATGAATCTTCCGAGCCATTCTCGTTCTTCAGGCAAGAACCCAGATACGCCTTTCATCTTTGGGTTATGGATATCTATCTCCTCATGACAGATATTGTAGTCGCCGCAGACCACTAGGTTCGGTTTTGTTTTCCTTAGATCACCTATATAATCCAGGATCATATCCATATATTCAAACTTATGGGATAGCCTTGCATCGTTGGTGCCTGATGGAAGGTACATACTCATTACAGAGAGGTCACCAAAGTCAGCTCGAATGTTCCGGCCCTCGAAATCCATGGACTCTATGCCGGTACCGTATTCTATATGATCTGGCTCGGTCTTACTTAATATCGCAACACCGCTATAGCCTTTTTTCTGGGCACTGAACCAGTAATGATGGTTATAGCCAGCTTTTTCAAAAAGATCGAGGTCCAGTTGCTCTTTCATCGCCTTGATCTCTTGCAAGCAAATTACATCTGGGTTGGCGCTTTCAAGCCAGTCAATGAACCCTTTATTAATGGCGGCGCGTATGCCATTTACGTTATAAGAAATTATTTTCATAGGGTGATTTCGTAGTTTCAGCTAAAATAAATAAAGCCCTACTTTTATACTATTAATTAACGGCAGATTAACTGATAAAATATATTAGATGTTATTGAGTTTTACTATTGGATGAAAACTACGATTTACAGTCTGGCCTTTTTATTGGGTTTTTGGAGCTTTGCCCAAGAAATACCTTCTAATTACAGGACCAAGAAAGTAGCCGTTACTGATAGTATTGCAATAGATACCGTTAGCATCAATTCCAGCAACTTCCTAGTAAAACGTTTGAATGGTTCTATCATGGATTCGACCTTGTATTCAATTGATTTTGCCAAGGCCATCTTGAAAATCGATAAAGACATTGAAGAAGATTCATTGATCGTCGAGTACCTGCGTTATCCATATTTCTTGACGCGGAAATACTATCAATTAAGCAAGGATATTATTGTTGAGAACACAGATGATCTCAACACTCTTTATAAATTATCCCAACCCAATACACGGTCGCGCTTCACGCCATTTGATGGATTGACCACATCGGGAAGTATTTCGCGTGGCGTAACAGTTGGCAATAACCAGAATTCGGTACTTAATAGTGAGCTAGACCTTCAGATATCTGGAAAACTTAATGAAAAAGTCTCACTTCGGGCCTCTATTCAAGATGCCAACATCCCGTTGCAGGAGAGTGGTTATTCACAGCGATTGGACGAGTTCGATCAAGTATTCATTGAGCTTTTTAGTGATAAATGGCGAATTCGTGCTGGTGATGTCGATCTACAGAATAACGCTTCCTATTTTGCCAATTTTACCAAGAAAGTCCAAGGACTTGAGGTCAGGGCAAATTTAGGATCCCTTGATGCCAAGACAGAGTTATTTGCGTCAGGTGCATTGGTCAGGGGACAATTCAGTAGGAGTCAGTTCACAGCACAAGAAGGCAACCAAGGGCCGTATAAACTACAAGGACCAAACGGTGAACTGTTCGTTCTCATTATTTCAGGAAGCGAAACGGTTTATGTAAATGGGGTTGCTGTCCAACGAGGGGAAAACAAGGATTATGTGATCGATTACAATGCTGGGGAAATCAGGTTCAATGCCACATATCCAATTACTTCGGAAATGCGAATAACGGTCGATTACCAATTCAGTGATCGAAACTATTCGCGATTCATTGCCTTTGCTGGTGGTAATCACAAAAGTGAAAAACTTAGCATAGGAGCATCTGTTTACTCCGAGAATGATGCTAAGAATCAACCCTTGCAACAGAATCTATCTCCTGAACAGGTACAGATCCTAGCCAATGCCGGAGACGACAGGTCGTTGATGGTTGCTCCTTCTGAAGTGCAGGAGGTATTTTCGGAGAACAGGATTCTTTATAAAAAGGAATTGATCAATGGCGTGGAGGCCTTCGTGTTCTCAAATGATCCAAATGATGAATTATACAGTCTACGTTTTACCTTAGTAGGTAACAATCAAGGTAATTATATATTAAGCACTACCAATGCCATCAGCAATATTTACGAATATGTAGCTCCAATTTCTGGAATACCTCAAGGTAATTACGAACCTATAGTTCAACTTGTTGCGCCCAACAAATTGCAGATCGCCGTTATCAATGGTAATTATCGCCCAACCGAAAGCACCAATTTAACTTTTGAAGCAGCCGGTAGTAAATATGATGAGAACTTGTTTTCGGACCTTGATGATATTGGCAATGACGGGTTTGCCGGCACCATACAAGCTGAGCAATTTATTGTTAGGTCCGACAGCCTGTGGAACCTCAAGGCGGCAATCAATGGAAATTTCATTGATAATACATTCAAGCCCATTGAGCAATTGTTCAATGCTGAATTCAATAGGGATTGGAATCTCGATATGCCAATAGGTGACCAAAGCTTGATCATAGGAAGGATTGACCTGTCTCATATCAAAAAAGGAATTGCCAATTATAATTTTGAGCATCTCAATTATTCCGAAAACTTCTCGGGTAACCGGCATGTATTGAACGGCAATCTTATTTTAGGAAAATGGCATATTTACTCAAGGACAAGTTTGCTTAATGCCTCCTCGGGCATTAATGAATCAGACTTCCTTAGGTCTTTCAATAGGGTAACTTACAGTTTTGACGGCAGTTGGGCAGGAACTAAATTAAGCATTGAAGACAACCAACAAACCGAAAAAGCAACCCAGCAACTAACTTCGTTAAGTCAAAAATTCAAGGCAATTGAGGTATTTTATGGTATTGGGGACAGCACAAGGGTTTTTGCTGAGATCGGATACAAGCATCGCGTTAATGACAGTATTCGACAAAATTCATTGACCAAGGTCAATGCTTCCAATACCTATTATCTTAAATCCAGGTTAATTCAAAACAACAATACAAACTTGTCTGTATATGCCAATTATCGCACATTAGAATATACTGATGATTCTGTAGACGATGAGAATTCATTGAATTCCAGAATCCAATACAATCAGCGTTTCCTGGATAGATTAATTAATTGGAATACCGTTTTTGAAACCAATTCCGGAACACTCCCACAACAGGATTTCACTTATATAGAAGTTGAACCCGGACAAGGAATATACACATGGATTGACTATAATGGCAATGGCATACAGGAGTTAGAAGAATTCGAATTGGCTCAATTCCAGGACCAAGGCTCCTATATTCGAGTGCTTCTGCCTAATCGTGTCTTCCTGAAAACACACCAAAACAGGTTCAGCCAAATAGTGACCATAAATCCAATTCAATGGTCAGGATCTGCCAACAAGACCAAGAAATTCTTCTCCAGATTCCATAACCAGTCATCTTATCTGATCGATCGTAAGATCAAAAGAGAGGGCAATGATTTCGATATAAATCCTTTTAATACAAATGATGGTAATCAGCTGGCTTTAAACCTTAATTTCAGGAATGTCCTGTTCTTTAATCGAGGCAAACAGCGTTATACCACATCGTATTCCTTCTTGGTGAATAAAACAAACAACTTGCTTTCTGTAGGGTCAATAGAAAACAATCTAAAAAGCCATCAATTTGGATTCAATCATAAATTCAATACGAGTTGGTTGTTAACTTTAGAGGCAAGCATGAATACTAATGAAAGTATTAGTGAGAATTTCGCAAGTAAGAATTTCAATGTCGATTCTATTGAATTCAATCCAAAACTATCTTATTTACTTAATGACAACACCCGCTTTGATATCTTTTATCAGTTGACCAATAAGGATAATACTATCAATGCGCAAGAATCGCTTGACCAACAAAAATATGGCGTCTCATTCTCATATGCCAATCAACAGAAGGTCGCAATTAATGGAGAATTCAATGTATTCTCAAACAAATTTGAAGGTCTGGCAAATACTCCCGTTGCCTACCAAATGCTGGAGGGATTGCAACCAGGGACCAATTTTACTTGGAGTTTATTGGCACAAAAAAAGCTCACCAAATTCTTGGATTTGAACCTTAATTATTTTGGAAGGAAAACCGAAACCAGTCGTACGATTCATACCGGAACTGTTCAATTAAGAGCTTATTTCTGATTCAATAGAGATACTTACGCAACCAATTGTTATTTTTGTCATCTTTATCGAAACAAAACTATTCTTTACATGAAAAATCTACTTTGTACCATATTATTATTGTCTGCTTGCTTTTTTACTCAAGCCCAAGATGACGATGCTTCAACAATCCCATTAGAAGAACGGCAAAATGAAGTACGATTAAATGGCCTTTATCTTGTTGCAGGCGCATTTGAAGGCAGTTATTCCTATATCCTGAATGATGAATCCTCAGTCGGTGTTTCTGTTTTCTTGCCTTTTGATGATGAGATAAGGGACGATATTAAATATTATATCTCTCCATATTATCGATTTTTCTTTGGAAAGAAACCAGCAGCTGGATTTTTCTTGGAAGGCTTTGGAATGTTGAATTCTTATGTTGAAGAAGAGTTTTTTGGATTTGATGTACCTACGGTTGAGGAGAACATCACTGATTTTGCCCTAGGAATTGGATTAGGAGGAAAATTCATGACGCAACGCGGTCTTGTAGGCGAAGTCAACCTAGGTATAGGAAGGAATCTATTTAATAGTAAAAGTAACGATTTTGGCAACGAAATTGTCGGCAAAGTTGGCATTTCAATAGGCTATAGATTCTAGGATTCAACACCGTTTGATTGACCTGGTAATTAATCAAGCCACCTTTTCATCGACAATTCTGCTCTAAGGATGTCTTCAAGATCATCTATCTTGATTCTTCTTTGGGCCATTGAGTCCCGTTCACGTAAGGTTACCGTCTGATCTTCCAAAGTTTGATGGTCCACTGTTATACAGTAAGGGGTTCCAGCCGCGTCTTGACGCCTATAACGTTTACCAACTGCATCTTTCTCATCGTACAAGACCGTAAGATCCCATTTAAGATTGTCTATGATCTCCTGAGCAATTTCCGGAAGCCCATCTTTTTTGACCAAAGGGAATACAGCAACTTTAGTAGGTGCTAGGATACTTGGCAATTTTAGAACAGTTCGTGTACTTCCGTCATCCAGTACTTCTTCCTTCAAGGAATTTGAGAATACAGCCAAGAACATTCTGTCAAGTCCAATAGAGGTCTCAACAACATAAGGGACATAGCTCTCGTTTCTTTGTGGGTCGAAAAACTTGAGTTTCTTGCCAGAATACTCTTCATGCGCCTTGAGGTCAAAATCAGTTCTGGAATGTATGCCTTCCAATTCCTTGAAACCAAAAGGAAAATTGAATTCGATGTCGGCTGCTGCATTAGCATAATGCGCCAGCTTATCATGATCATGGAATCGATAATTTTCTTCTCCCATGCCCAATGATAAATGCCATTTAAGCCGTGTGTCTTTCCAGTATTCATACCACTTCAATTCTTCGCCAGGTTGAACGAAGAACTGCATTTCCATTTGTTCGAATTCGCGCATCCTGAAAATGAATTGACGTGCAACTATTTCATTACGGAAGGCTTTCCCGGTTTGAGCAATCCCAAACGGAATTTTCATTCTCCCGGTTTTCTGTACATTCAAGAAATTAACAAATATCCCTTGTGCTGTTTCAGGCCTGAGATAGAGGTCCATTGCAGAATCTGCAGATGCACCGAGTTTTGTCCCGAACATGAGATTGAATTGTCTTACTTCAGTCCAATTTCGGCTTCCTGTTTCAGGGTCGGCAATTTCTAGTTCTTCAATCAGAGCCTTCACATCTTCAAGATCTTCGTTCTCTAGTGATTTACCCATTCGAGCTAGAATCTCATCTCGTTTTTGCAAATAACCAACAACCCTTGGATTGGTAGTTCGGTATTGCTCCTCATCGAAAGCATCCCCGAAACGTTTAGCGGCCTTGTTAATTTCCTTTTTGGCCTTTATCAAGAGTTTTTCAGCATGGTCTTCTATCAAGACATCGGCGCGATATCGCTTCTTAGAATCCTTATTGTCGATCAGTGGATCATTGAAGGCATCGACGTGTCCAGATGCCTTCCAGGTGGTTGGATGCATGAATATTGCTGAATCGAGTCCTACGATGTTCTGATGCATCTGCACCATGCTTTTCCACCAGTAATCACGAATATTGTTCTTAAGTTCTACGCCATTCTGCCCATAATCATAAACTGCACTCAACCCATCGTAGATTTCGCTGCTTTGGAATATATAACCATACTCCTTGGCATGTGCAATTACTTTCTTGAATTTGTCATCTTGATTTGCCATGCTGCAAAAATAAAAAACCGCTCCAAATTAAGAACGGTTTATGAGAATATTAAAAGCTATTGTTCAATTTAATTCAATCGTGGTACTTCCTAACTTTCTTTCATCATGAAAAACATTGACAAAGTAGGTACCTTGACCGAATTGCTGTTCATCAAGACTCGCCTTTGCCTTGACGCATAGGTCTAAAACCTGATTCTCGTAATCGATGATTTGCTTTATGCTGTATACAAGTGTATTATCTCCGAATTTTTTGGTCAGCTTCTCTCCGATTACATTATTATTCGGATTCAATATCTGAATGTATAATTCTTTTTCTCCTTTCTCTACCAAGGCATTCTCCGCAAGTGTAAAACAAACTTCCATTAAGTCTGTTCGTCTAGCTCTATTGGTTTCAATAGTTTTACCAGTTGGCCTGACCTTAAAGGCCTTAGCAGTGAACGAATTTGCCGTAATCTGAGAGCCTTTTTTCAGGTTTTCTGCCAACAAAATGTTTTTCTGTGAAAGTTGGTCATTTTCATCAGTCTGCTCTATAAGTTGCCTAGTAACACGCTCTTGCTCTTGGTAGAGCTCTATGTTCTCTTTCCTTAATGAGGATGCTAAGGTCATTAATTCATCACGCTCTTCTTGCAGGAAAGCTACCTGATTCCTGTATTTTGAGATTATGAAAACACTTGCTTCTTGAAGTTTAAGGGAATCTAACATTTTAAGCGTGCGTTCTTTGGCCGACTTAAGTTCTTCCCGGATTTCCTCATTCTCTAACATTAATTCATCATATCTGTCTATGATCTTGGAAAGTTCGTTCTCGACAATTTTCTTTTCCTGGATCAAGAATTCCTTTTGATCCTTTAATTCAACATAACTAGTATAGCTATAGGCACCAAGACCGATCATGGCAACAATTAAAGCACCAATGATTAGTCTATAGTTGAATGTCTGAGGGTTGACGACCATAAGTTTGCAATGAATTTGGTGCTAAGCTATGAATTATAAAGGCTTAGGGTTATTTTATTCGATAAAGCGAAAATAAATTTGTTGAATTATTCGACCCCGCCTTTTATTACAATACCCGAATATTTCTAATCTACTCGATAATTGTATATTTAATGCTGCAAATGAAATTGATCACACCAATTATCGACTTGTTCTTTCCGCCTGTTTGCTTGGCATGCAGCGATTTTCTTCCTGAAAAGAATTTACGTATATGTGTGGATTGTCGTCATGATCTACCAGTAACCAATTTTCATTTTGATAACCCAGAATATGTCAAGAAAATCTTTTATGGTCGACTTGAATTGCAAAACGCAACAGCACTTTTAAGATTTCATAAAAAGGGAATCGTTCAGCAATTAATGCATAACCTAAAATATCGGGGTCATGAAGAAATAGGAAGCATATTTGGTGATTGGTTGGGTGGGGAACTTGCTACAATAAGCAACTACGGTTCTATTGACTTGGTCATTCCAGTACCGCTTCACAAAAAGAAATTAAGACAAAGAGGATATAATCAAGTTGAAAAATTTGGACAACAAATTGCAAAGGCATTGAACGTTCCTTATGTAGATGATGTACTAATAAAAATCTCGACAACAAACTCACAAGTTTTCAAGAAACGTGAAGCTCGATGGGGCAACGACTATCAGGTTTTTACGGTTCAAAATGAAGAGCGATTAACAGGTAAACATATTCTCCTAGTGGATGATATAATTACTACAGGTGCAACTATTGAGACCTGTGCAAATGTGCTAACAAATACATATAAGAATAAGTTAAGTGTTGCTTCGATGGCAATTGCATAGAAATTGTTTCGTTACACATGAAATATGTCGTTAATTTGTGCATGAAATCATTTCGTTGAATGAAAAACCTTATCCGGAAATTAGTCTTTGCTTCCATTATTGGCTTTATGATATCGACATGTGCTAACAGAGGAACGATTTCTGGTGGAGAGAAGGATAAGGAGCCTCCGGTAATAACCAGGGAATCACCTGAGAACTTTTCAACCAATTTCAATGAGAACGAGATCAGAATCTATTTCAACGAATATGTCAAGGTAAAAGACCTACAAAAACAGCTCATCATTTCTCCTCCAATGAAAACCCAGCCAGCAATTACCCCTCTTGGTAGTGCAAGTAAGTTCATTGAAATCAAGATTTTTGACACACTTCAACCCAATACTACTTATGCGTTTAATTTTGGAGAGAGTATTGTCGATAACAATGAGAACAATCCATATTCTTTTTACCGTTATGTGTTTTCAACTGGTGACTATATTGATTCACTTAGCGTTGAAGGGACCATTATTGATGCAGAAAAGAAAAAACCAGAAGAATTTGTTTCGGTTATGCTTTATCAAGTAGATTCAACTTTTACAGATTCGATCATTTACAAAAAACCACCGAAATACATAACCAATACTTTAGATAGTACGACCACTTTCAAACTAGAGAACCTTAAAGCAGGAAAGTATTTAATGATTGCTTTGAAAGATGGGAACAATAGTAACAAGTACGAACAAAAAGCAGACAGGATCGCTTTTAAAAAGGAGTTCATCGATGTGCCTACTCAGAATACCTTTGAGTTAAAGCTATTTACTGAAGAGCCAGATCCTAAGATCATAAGACCGAAGCAATCTGCTGGCAATAAAATTGCTTTTGGCTATGAAGGCAATGAAAAGGACTTTAAGATCGAATTGTTGTCCGAAACCCCTACGGAGTTTACAAGCCGGATTACAAAAGACCCGAATGCAGATACCTTGAACTTTTGGTATATGCCAAAAATAGAATTAGACTCATTATTATTTAGGGTAACGAGTTTAAAGGCCAAAGACTCCATTTATATAAAAGTTCGAGATATGCTAAAGGATTCTTTGGTAGTGAAGCCTATTCAATCAGGTATCCTTAGGCTGAATGAAGACTTCGAAATAGAAGGTTCAATTCCATTCAAGGCAATTAACAATGAACTTATTACCTTAATAGACAAGGATTCGTTAAATATGTCATATACCACAAATTTAGATTCCTTGAAGAATCGTCTAATTTTTGATTTCAATAAAGAGGAAGACGGTCTTTACAATATAAAGATGCTCCCTGGTGCCATTACAGACCTCTTCGAAAACACGAACGACACACTGACTTATTCTTTAAGGACCAAGAATGCATCAGATTATGGTAAGGCAAGAATTAACCTAGTGAATGCTGTTTTTCCTGTAATCGTGCAATTGGCAGATGCCAACGGAAATGTTGCAGCCGAATTATATGGGGAAAAGAACCAGCCGTTTGACTTTGACAATCTGGATGCAGGAAAATATTTTATTCGAGTAATATACGATTCGAATAAAAACGGGAAATGGGATACAGGAAATTACTTAAAGAAAATACAGCCAGAACGAATTAGTTACTCGCCCGCGATGATTGAAGTTAGGGCGAATTGGGATATTATCGAGACCTTCACTTTAAACTGAATTTATCCCTGTCTTTTAAGAATTGAAGTTTTTGCCTATAGTTTTTCAAATGGTCCTTAGATAAGGTAACCAATACTGTTTCTTCCTTTTCATCAGTACATGATCCGGTAACATTTCCAAAAAGGTCATAGACTGCAGAATGTCCAGGATACTCTAGGTTATTGGCATCCAATCCTACTCGATTGACGCCAATGCAATAACTCATATTCTCGATTGCTCGTGCCTTTAATAATGCATCCCAAGCTGCTATCCTAGTTCTTGGCCAATTGGCCACATAGATCAAGAGATCATAATCCATGGTGTTTCTCGACCAAACTGGAAACCGAAGGTCATAGCAGATCAAAGGTAAGATGTGCCAACCTTTATATTCAACCAAGGTGTGTTTCTTTCCAGCCGAATAAACTAAATGTTCGCCTGCCAAGGTAAAGGTATGGCGCTTGTCATAGATATGAAAAGTTCCAGAGGGTTCAACAAAAAGAAGTCGATTAAAGAAGTCGTTGTTTTCTGAAATGACTAAGCTTCCCATAATGGCAGCCTGTGTTTCTTCGGCCATTTGTTTCATCCAATCAACAGTGTTGCCGGTCATATTTTCTGCAACAATGTTTGGATTCATAGTGAACCCAGTGGTGAACATTTCAGGAAGGACAATAAGGTCTACCTGCTTATCGATTTCCTCGATCTTTCTTGAAAAATCCAATCGATTCTGGATAGGGTTTTCCCAGACCAAGTTCGACTGAATTATTGCTACTTCAAGGTGCTTCATGATTGACTAAAATTACGCTTTTTCAATCAAGCCATAAAATTAAATTCGTAATTTAAACCGCAACTAATTCATAAAAAAAATGACTAAAACCAGCCTATATTTCTTTTTTTTCATTTTGATTACTTGGAATCATGCCTTGTCTCAAAACAGCGTCTATTTTCCAGAGCGAAATACAACCTGGGAAACACAAGATCCATCAGATTCAGGATTTAATGCAATCAAACTCAATGAAGCTATTGAGTTTGCAGAGGCAAATGAATACAGTGGGTCGAGGGATTTACGAATTGCCATTTTAAAAGGGTTTGAAAGAGAGCCTTTTCATGAGATCCTTGGACCAACCAAAAAACGAGGAGGTCCTGCAGGAATAATTCTTAAGAACGGTTATATGGTTGCCAAATGGGGAGAAACGAAACGGGTGGACATGACATTTAGCGTTACCAAAAGCTTTCTTTCTACCGTTGCTGGTCTGGCCTATGACCACAAGTTAATTGCAAACGACACAGATAATGTGATCAATTACATCTGGGATGGCACCTTTGATGGAGAACATAATAGTATGATCACTTGGCAGCATTTGTTGCAACAGAATTCGGATTGGTCAGGAGAACTTTGGGGAGGCAAGGATTGGGCTGATAGGCCACCTAGAAATGGTGGTTTGGATGATTGGAAGTTCAGGAAATTGAATGAACCAGGAACTGTTATGGAATATAATGATGTACGTGTGAATGTACTTGCCTATTCATTGACCCATGTCTGGAGGAAGCCATTACCTCAAGTCCTCAAAAAGCACATTATGGACCCAATTGGCGCATCCACCACATGGCGATGGCATGGCTATAAGAATGCATGGACAGAAATCGATGGAATCAATATGAAATCCGTAACTGGAGGTGGTCATTCCGGTGCTGGAATCTTTATTTCTGCTGAAGACCTGGCACGTTTCGGGCTATTGTTCATGAATGATGGAAAATGGAATGACGAGCAACTTATAAGTAGTGAATGGATAGAGAAAGCAGTTAGGCCTTCAATTCCAAACGCCAATTATGGCTATATGTGGTGGTTGAACAAAAAAGGAAGTCGCCATTGGGAAGGCTTGTCCGAGAGCCTCTTTTATGCGGCCGGTTTTGGTGGAAACTTCATTGTTATTGATAAGGAAAATAATATGGTAGTCGTTACGCGATGGCTAGAACCATCAAAGATCGGGGATTTCATGCGTAAAGTAACAGCAGCCCTAAACTAGTTCTATGGATCTAATCCTTAAAAAATGTACTATTGAAGACCTTGACACTCTTATCGAGGTTTCGAGATCTACGTTTATTGATGCGTTTGAAAAAGACAATGATCCAGAGGATTTTAAAAATTACATTGCTAAGGCCTTCAGTCAGGACCAGATGAGGTTAGAATTGATGACCCCTAACTCTTCATTTTACTTCATGGTTATTGAAGAATTTGGCATGGTTGGTTATGTTAAGATCAACAGGAAAGACGCTCAAAAAGAACAGTTTGATATAAATGCCATTGAACTGGAGCGTATTTATGTAATGAAAGAATTCCAGGGTCAGCAAATTGGGCAAGAGGCCTTGTCTTTAGTAATCGACCTGTCAAAGGCACATGGAGCGAGTAGCCTATGGTTAGGTGTCTGGGAAAAGAACTTAAAGGCCATTGAATTCTATAAACGACATAAATTCAAGAAATTTGGAGAACATCCTTATTTAATTGGAGAGGACGAACAATATGATTGGATGATGAGATTAGATCTTGTTTAAAATTTCTGCTCCTTTTTTCAATGTTTCGTCTGACTTGGCAAAACAGAATCTCAAGACTTTTTCATCGAGCCCTTTATCATTGAAAACGGAAACAGGAATGGATGCCAAGCCATTTTCGATGGTTAGTCTCTTGGCATATTCGATATCTGAATCTTGTGAAATATTAGAATAATCAAGGATTTGAAAATAGGTTCCTTTTGAGGGTTTTACGCCGAATCTTGATGAATCTATTAACTTCAAGAACAAATCCCTTTTTTCCTGGAAGAATTCGGATAACTCAAGATATCGTGAAGGCACTTTAAGATATTCTGTCAATGCCACTTGAATAGGATGATTAACCGAAAACACATTGAACTGATGTACCTTTCGAAATTCTGTCATCAGGACTTTTGGCGCGCAAGCGTATCCCATTTTCCATCCTGTATTATGAAATACTTTGCCAAATGAAGCTGTAATGAAACTTCGGGATTTCAAGTCCGAAAATAAACAGATGCTTTGGTGTTCATTACCATCAAAGACTATGTGTTCGTATACTTCATCACTTAAAACGATGATATTGGTTC